>JAQGMQ010000908.1 GCA_028292305.1 Rhodoferax sp. | reverse complement strand
CATGTCGGCGGCCCACAATTCCTGCCGCGGATTGCCCATGCCCACCAGTACCAGCTCGGTGTGGGCCTGGCGGATGGCGTCGGCGATGCGGTTGTTGTCGGCAGCGCTGAAGTAGCCGTCGTGCGTGCCGACGATGCGCACGTTGCTGAACCGCGCGGCCAACGCTGCGCCGGCCTGCACTGCAACGCCGGGCAACCCACCCAACACATACACGGCCACTGGCCGGTCGAACGCGGTCAACAGCGCCGGGGTCAGGTCGGTGCCGTTCAGGTTTTCAGGGAACGACGTGCCATGCAGGATGCGGCTGGCGATGTCGATGCCGATGCCGTCGTTGTAGACGGTGGCCAGGCCGAGCGCCGCCGCGACCTCGGGCGAGCGGCGTGCCACGTTGAAGGTGTGCATGTTGCAGAACGCGAACACACGGGGCTGCCGCTGGCGCACGGCGTGCAGGATGTCGCGCACCGCGTCGGCGCGGGTGGTGACCTCCATGTCTACGGGGCCGATGCGGCGCTGCGCCCGTTCAACCGATGCGGCGGCTGGCGGCAAGTTGCTCTTCTGCGGGGACAAGGCAGGGCTGTGGGTTTGCATGAGTCCAGGCTCAGGTGCTCTTGCTGGTGTAGGCGTACTGCACCATGCGTTTTCCGTAGCCATAACGGTAGCGGTCCACATCGAAGCCGTTGAAGACTACGCCGTCGATGGACACGCCGGCCTGCTGCACCTGCCGCACGGCCTGCTCCAGCTCGCGCAGCGGATGGCGCCCAGCACGGGCCACCAGCAAGGTGGCGCCGGCATGCCGGCCGATGATGGCGGCGTCGGTCACCGCCAGCACCGGCGGCGCGTCGATGATGATCATGTCGAAGCGTTCTTCAAGCCGCGCCAGCAACTCGCCGAAACGCGGATGCGTCAGCTGGTCTGCCGGGTTGGTGGGCAGGCGTCCGGTGGTCACCACGCTCAGGTTCCTGAACTCGGTGGGGCGGATGGCCTCGGCCAGGTCAATGCTGCCGGTCACGTATTCGGACACACCGCCGCGTCGGCGCATGCCGAACTCGTCGTGGATGTGGCCACGCCGCAGGTCGGCGTCCACCAGCACCACCCGCTTGCCCGACTGGGCCAGCACCGCGGCCAGGTTCTTGGCGACGAAGCTCTTTCCCACGCTCTGGCTCGGGCCGGTGACCAGGATGGATTTGGTAGCCACGTCGGCCAACGCGAAGTGCAGCGTGGTGCGCAGGCTGCGCAGGCCTTCGATGGCGTCGTCGTCGGGCTTCAGGTTGGCCAGCAGCTCGCCGCGGAAGCCGTCCTTCGACTTGCGCATCTTGAGCGCCAGCGTCTGTTCCTGCTTGCTGAACGGAATGGTGGCGAACACCGGCAGCGCCAGCCGGCGCTCGATGGTCTCGGGGTCTTCCACCGTGACACGGAAGGCCCGCAGCAGCCACACGATGGCCATGCTCAGCACCAGGCTGCCCAGGGCGGCGACAGTCATCAACAGGCGACCCTTGGGCTCGACCGGCAGGCGTGAAACGGTGGCGTTGTCGATGACCCGCACCTCGCCCACTGTGCCAGCCTTGGTGATGCGCAGTTGCTGCGCGGTGGACAGCAGCCCCAGGTACAAGGTGTTGGATACGTCCACGTCGCGCTTCAGGCGCAGCGCGTTCTGCTGCGTGGTGGGCAAGGCGGCCACGCCTTTGCCGAAGCCGGCGCTGCGGTCGGTCAGCAGCTTGAGCTTGGCGTCTAGCGCAATGACGCGCGGGTGGAGCGGCGTGAAGCCCTGGCGCAACTCTTCGCGTTCCTGCTTCAGCTTGGCGATCTCGGTGTCCACCTCGACCATCGACTTCAACACGCCTTCGGTTTCGAGCGCGATGTCGACCGAGCCGCGGCTTTGCCGGTAGGCGTTGTAGGCCGACTCGGCGCTGTCAAGCTGGGCTTTCAGCGCAGGCAACTGCGACTCCAGGAACTGCAGCTGGTTTTCGGCTTCGGTGGCGCGGCGCGTGAGGTTCTGGTCGTAGTAGTTGCCGACGATCTCGTTCAGCACCGTCTGCAGCGTCTTGCGGTTGGGTCCCATCAGCGTGATTTCGATGATGCCGGACTGCTTGGTCCGCTCTTTCGCGGAGAAGCTGGCGCGCAGCTGGCTGATGGCTTCTTCAACCGAGCTGCGCACCAGGGTGAACTCGGTGCCCGCACCGGCCTTCAGCGTGTCGATGCGCAAGCTGATGCCCGGCACGCCGGCATCCTGACCGATCTTGCCTTCGAACAATTTCTGCTTGGTCGCATTGAGCACCGCATATCCTGCCGCACCATCGGCGACCAGGGTCAGCGGCTCGTCGAGGCGGTCGGCGCTGACGTCGAGCTTGCCGACTTCAATGCGCTCACCACCCCAGGCATAACGTGAGAGGCCAAACAGCGGCTCGCGCAGACCGTCGCCCTCGTGCCGGCGCGCAACCATGTTGCCGATCACCGGAAAGCGGCGCGGCTGCACGTTGATGTCCAGACCCGTCTGAGTCACGGCACGACCGAGGATCAGCCGCGACGTCAGGATTTCCAGCTCAGCCCCGACCGAGGTCGAATCGCCCAGTAATGGCTGCAGCTCCTTCAGCGCCGAGATGCCGGGCTTGCTCTTGGTGTCGACCTGGATCAGCGCGTCGGCGCGGTAGATCGGCGTGGCGGTGGACACGAACAAAGCGGCCAGGCCGACCACCATTGCGACGATGCACAGGATCAGCCATTTGTAGGAATACAAGGCGCTGGCGATGGCGGCGATGTCGAGCTCTTCGCGCTCTTCCTCGTGCGGGGCGGCGGCGCGCTGCTCCCAAGGATCGTTTTTGCGGGCGACGAGTTGTCCCATGGCGTTCAGCGGATCTGGCCTTGCCGGCCGCCAAAGAGCGGGTACTGCGTGGCGCTGATGGTGTTCAGCAGCGTTGCGGTCGGCAGGATGTTGGTGACGACGCGGTTCCAGCGCGCGACTTCGGCAGCGTCCACGTACACGATGTCGCGCGGGCGCAGGGGGAATCGGTCGGCCAGCAGCAGCGCGTCGGGCGACTTGGCGTCCAGATGGAAGATCTCGGGCTTGTCGACGTTGCCGCGCATCACGAAGATGTAGCGCGGGTCCGAACTCAGCTGGTTCACGAAACCGGCATCGGCCAGCGCCTCGGCCAGGGTGCTGCGGCGCTTGTTCATCACATACGAGCCGGGCTTCGTGACCTCGCCCAGCACGAAGATCTTGTTCAATTGGCGGTCGGGCACGTTGACCACGTCACCCGCTTCCAGGCGGATGTTCTGCCAGGTGGCACCACTCTCGTACAGCGCCTGCAGATCGACCCGGTAGATGGTTCCCGCGCGGGTCAGCAGGATCTGGCTGAAATCGGCTTCGGGAGTGAAGCCGCCCACGCGGTTCACGGCCTCCAGCATGGTCATGGGCAGGTCGGTGATCTCTTGCAGGCCCGGCTTGGCCACCTCGCCCACCACGTAGATGCGCTTGCTGCGAAACGCGTTGACGCGCACATCGAGCTGCACGCGCTCGATGTAGCGGCCCAGGCGCGATGACAGGATCTGGCGCACCTCGGCCAGGCTTTTGCCCTGCACGTTGACCACGCCCACATAGGGAAAGAACAGCGTGCCGTCTTCGTTGACGAGGGTGCCCGAATCCTGCGCGGAACGGTACTGGCCCGCGGGGGTCGTGAGCTCGGGATGGTCCCATACGGTGATGGTCAGGATGTCGCCGGGGCCGACCCGGTAGTCCATCGGTTGCGGGTTCAGGTCGGCTGAGGCCCGCGTGCCGAAACCTTCGCCGGTACTCGGCGCGCCATTGGTGCTGGCGGCCGCCGGTATGTCGTTGGGCGTCGCCGCCGCGCGCAGTGCTTTTGTCTGCTCGATGATGAGTTCGGCGGTGATGGTCTTCACGGTGACGTTGGCCGGCACCTCCTCGCCGTTTTGCTGCACGGGCAGCTTGATCGACGACTGTTGTTGGCGCAGCGCTCGAGCGTCGGAACCGGGAATGGCCGCGCAGCCGCTCATGGCCACCGTGGCCAACGCCAGCAACAAGAGCTTGATGCCACGGACCGTCGGAAGTACGGCGGCTACGAGATGACTGGGAAATGCCGGAAAACGCCGCTCATCCATGCTGATTGCTAGATGCTTATTCATGCGAAATGTGCATCAAATACGTGGCAGAAAATTGGTAAAAACTGGACCATTTGACACTGTCATAGTTACTCAGCATTTGTATCGGACGGCCCAAAAAAAGGCAGAATTCCCCAACTTGGGGTCAGCCCGCCATGCGCCGAAGAGCGATCAAGACCACCATGGCCAAACTCGCCAGGATGACGCTCGGGCTGGCGATGGCTTCGTCATCAACATGGCTGACGGGCTCCGCCGAAAAACTGGACAGGGTGGCGTCCGGAGTGATAGCGGCGCTAGCTGCACGCCCCGCCGGAAGTGCAGTATTTGCATTGATTCTGCGTTGATTCAGTCCCGTTATGCCTTCATCTAAATGCAATAAAGCGGATTTCTGGATATCTTGCAGCCGGGCATCGTGCATTTGGCTCGCGGCCAGCCGCCCTGGTGCGGAAGTCAGTCCGGTGTCCTGCACAGGCATTGCCATGGCAGAAACACCGATCAGCGGCACCGCATGTAGCAACGCGGCGCTGGTCAATGCACGCAGAAAATTAGCCATCGCCGCCCTTTAATCGCTCAGATAATGAGCAATAAGCACGATTCATACCTGTAACTATTTTGCCCCGTCAGATTTACAAAAATAGTGATTGCAATCATGATGCTGCATCGCAACAAGGAATCAATGCCAACCCCCACTATTGATGCGTTTTTCTCAGAAATGTAAAGTACTCCGACAGATCAGACACATTTTTTAGCATGTCCGTCATCGTCTTTTTCCGAAATTGATGCGGTATGCAGAAGACGGAAACCTTAGCAACCGAGCGCCCCGCTGCCATGATTCACGGCCTTGACATCAACAAAAGTTTTCTACGCCGCAGCTTCACGTTGACCAGCGCGATCGAGGCATTCCTGGACCCCCTGATCGCCATGGGCATGCTCAGCATGTGTGTGTTCGTATTTCATCAGCCGTTGACACCGCGCTATGTAATCCTTGGGGTGATCGCCTTTTCGCTTTTGTTCCCGGGCAATGTGGGCCTGCACGAGTTGCCGCGCCGGGTGGTGCGCAAGCTGATCACCAACTGGCTGGTGTTTCTCGGAATCGTGCTCGCCTTCGGGGTGCTTACCGGCTACTTCACACGCTTCAACCGCACGGTGATCACGGCCTGGGCCATCTCGACGCCGCTGCTGCAACTGAGCTGCCATTGGGCGCTGCGCCGTTGGCTGCCCAGGCTGATCCGCATGAGCGGGCCCCAACGCTCCGTGGTGATCGCCGGCGTGAACGAGGTGGGGCTGCAGATCCGCCAGCAGTTCACCGACAACCTGTACCTGAACACCCGCGTCACCGGCTTCTTCGACGACCGCGGCAGCACACGCCTCGGCGAGCTGGGCTCGTCGCCGATGCTGGGGCGCATGACGGAGATGCCCGACTACGTGCGACGCAATGCGGTGGACGCGATCTATCTGGCGCTGCCGATGGCGTCGCAGCCGCGCATCCTGAGCCTGCTCGACGAGATGAAGGACACCACGGCTTCGATCTATTTCGTGCCCGACATCTTCATGACCGACCTGATCCAGGGCCGGCTGGTGAACGTGGGCCCGATGCCGGTGATGGCGGTGTGCGACACGCCTTTTCACGGTGCGCGCGGGCTGGTCAAGCGTGCTTCTGACGTGGTGATTTCGGCAACCGTGCTGGTGCTGGCCTCACCGCTGCTGCTGGCTCTGGCGCTGGCGGTGAAGCTCACGTCACCGGGGGCTGTGATCTTCAAGCAGCGGCGCTACGGGCTCGATGGCAAGGAGATCCTGGTCTATAAATTTCGCTCGATGACCAGCACCGACAACGGCAGCGTGGTGCACCAGGCGACCCGCAACGACGCGCGCATCACGCCGCTGGGTGCGATCCTGCGCAAGACATCACTCGACGAACTGCCGCAGTTCGTGAACGTGCTGCAGGGCCGCATGAGCATCGTCGGCCCGCGCCCGCACGCCGTGGCCCACAACGAGACCTACCGCAAGCTTGTGAAGGGCTACATGGTGCGGCACAAGGTGCGGCCCGGCATCACCGGCTGGGCGCAGGTGAGCGGCTACCGCGGCGAGACCGAGACTGTGGACAAGATGGAGATGCGCATCCACTACGACCTGGAGTACCTGCGCAACTGGTCGCTCGGCTTCGACCTGTGGATCATGGTCAAGACGGTGCTGGTGATCCTGAACGACAAGAAGGCTTACTGAACGCTCCGCGGCCACGTGCCCGCCGCTTCACTCTCGTCCATGGAACTGCCAGCGCGCGTGCTGCCATACGCCGCCTAATACCGCATCGCCTCCAAATCCGCAACCAACCCCGGCCCGGTCGGCCGCCAAGCCAGCCGCTGCTGCGTCAGCGCGCTCGAGGCGGGCAGGTCGACGCCGACGAACGCGCCCAGCCAGCCGAAATGCGCAGGCGCATCCGCGGCGGCGATGCGCTGTACAGGCACATCGAGCCCGTGGCCGATGACGTAGGCGATGGTGCGCAACGCGATGCCCTCCTCGGCTACTGCGTGGTACCGGCTGCACGCCAGGCCTTTCTCCAGCGCCAGAAGATAGAGCCGGGCCGCGTCATGCCGGTGCACGGCGAGCCACCGGTTGAGGCCTTCGTCGACGTAGGCCGAAACACCCTTGTGCCTGGCCACTTCGATCAGGGGGCTGATCAGCCCCTGCTTGACGGGGTCGTGCACCTGCGGAAGACGCACCACCGAAACATTGACGCCCTGCAGGGCTACTGCGGCACCGGCGATTTCCGAGGCCTTGCGGGGGTTGGCGTGGTCGGCGTTGAACGTGTCCTCGGTCGCGGGTTCGCCGCTCGGCCGGGCGCCCATGCCGGTACCGGAGGTGATGATGAAAGGCCGGTTCGTGCCGACCAGCGCGGCGCCCATGGCTTCGATGGCGCGGCGGTCGGTTTCGCAATTGGCCACGAACTTGGAAAAGTCGTGGTTGAACGCGGTGTGGATGACGCCGTCTGCCGAGGCCGCGCCGCTTCGCAAACTGTCCAGGTCCTCGATGTCGCCCCGGTGCGATTCTGCGCCGGGGGCACGCATCAGTTGCGCGCCAGCTTCGGAGCGGGCGCGCCCCGCACCCGGTGGCCTGCATCCATCAGTTCACGAACGATGGCTGAGCCGATAAAGCCGGTCGCGCCGGTCACAAAAATTCGCATGGTCCCTACGCTTTCAGTTGGGTGAAAGGCCGCGGTTGCGGCCCGGTGACACCGACTGTAGACATGGCCACCCATACGATTAATGCTATGCAGTCCGCAGTTTTAGCTCGAACGTCCGGGAATGGCTGTGGACCTACTTTCAGATTTGTTGTCACTGCTGAAGCCTGTGAGTTATGTGTCCGGCGGCTTCGGGGTAGGCGCCAGCGTGGCGATTCAGTGGCCGCAGCACGACGGCATCAAGTGTTATGCCGTGGTGTCTGGCCGATGCTGGCTGCGCGTGGCGGGCATCGCGGAGCCGGTGCTGCTGTCGGCTGGCGACTGTTATCTGCTGCCGCCCGGGCCTGCGTTCAGCCTGGCGACGGATCTGACCGCCACGCCGGTCGACTTCGCCGTGGTCCTCGCGGCGCGGCGGCTGAACGGTGCGGCGCCTGCCGCTGATGGCGAAGCCTGCTACCTCGTCGGCGGCCACTTTCTGCTTGTCGGCCACCAGGCCGATCTGCTGTTGAGCTCGCTGCCGCCGATCGTGCACATCCGCAAGGAGTCGGATCGCGCGGCGATGCGCTGGTCGCTCGAGCGCATGACCGAGGAAGTGCGCAACCCGCAGCCGGGCGGCGCGTTGATCGCCCAGCAGCTGGCCTATGTGATGCTGGTGCAAGCCCTGCGCCTGCACCTGGCCGATGCGGCGGGCACCGGCGTGGGCTGGCTGTTTGCGCTGGCCGACAAACAGCTGAGCGCCGCGCTCAGCTGCACGCACGACGACCCGGGCAAAGCGTGGACCCTGCAAACACTGGCGAAGCGCATCGGCATGTCACGCTCGATTTTCGCCCTGCGGTTCAAGGATACGGTTGGAACGCCGCCGATGGCCTACCTGACCCGCTGGCGGATGCTGCTCGGTTGTCATCGGCTGAAGAATTCCGGGGAGTCGATTGCGCAGATCGCCGCGGCGCTGGGCTACGAATCAGAAGGCGCGTTCGGCAAGGCGTTCAGGCGCGTCCAGCGCTGCTCGCCCAGGCAATATGCGCGGCAGACAACGTCGACCAAGCCGTTTGCGCTGGTGGAAGGTGGGCCCGGCATGGCCTGAACGCCGCCGTGCGCCGGCCGACGCACGGCTATCGCGGCGCCGAGAGGCCGGAAACACCGGCCGAAAGAACCAAGTGGTTATAGTTTGTGCAACCCCGCACACAGGTATTGGGCTGTACATGTTTTTTATCTGCAAAGAAACACGTCAACCCATTGCGGGGCAATGGCGTTCAATGACTCTCTCATCAACCCTACGGAGACCGCTTCATGTTT
>JAQGMQ010000897.1 GCA_028292305.1 Rhodoferax sp. | reverse complement strand
TCGCGCCCCTTTTACTGGCTGCCCACCAGGATCTGCACGAACATCTGCAGCTTGGTATTCGTCTCGGAACTCAGCGATGTGAATTCCAGACCGGCCAGCAGATGCCCGTCTTCGTGTTTGATCTTCATCACCTTGGCGAAGATGTCGGTCACCGGGTAGTCGACCAGGGTCATGTCGAAATTGAGCTTCACTTCCAGGCCGATCTCGATGGGGAAGTCGAGTTCGAGCAGCACGCCGTGGTAGCCGATGTCGAGGATGTTGGCCTTGATCGGGCTCGGCAGCACCTCGGTGCCTTCGGTGAGTTGCAGGTTGCAGGGGATGCGCACTTCGGCGCGGTGGCTGCGGCGGAATTCCTGCCTGGGGACCTTCAGGTGGCGCGCTGGTATGGCCACCAGTTCGCGCACTTTCACGGGCTGCATCTTGCCGGCGACGAAGACTTCGCGCGGCTCGGTCACCAGCACCGAGCGGCCGCTGTGCTGGTAGGTGCTTTCGCTGATCAGCACCTGGCCGCGCAGGCTGAAGGCTTCGATGCGCGAGGCCAGGATGACTTCGTTGCCGATCACGGTGTATTGCGAAAACGCTTCGGAGCCGAAGCGGCCGGCCATCACCGTGCCGGTGTTCAGGCCGATGCCCATGTACAGCTCGGGCATGCGGCCGCGCTGGTATTGGTCGTTCAGGTCGCGCATGGCCAGCTGCATTTCGACGGCGCAGACCATGGCGCGTTGCACGTCGTCCTCGCGCGACTCGGGCGCGCCGAACAGCACGGTGATCGAATCGCCCGAGAACTTGTCGATGGTGCCCTGGTTGCGAAAGATCACCTCGCTCATGCGCACCAGGCACAGGTTGAGCATGGTGACGATGGTGCCGGCGGGCTGGGTGGCGGTGAGCGCCACGAAGCCACGCAGGTCGGCCACCAGGATCGTCACCTCGCGCTGCTGCACCGCCAGCTCGAAGCCGCCCGCGGGCACGCCGGCGACCTCGGCCAACAGGGCGGCGGCTTCAGCCTCGGCGGACGAGCCCAGCGGTGCGC
Source organism: Rhodoferax sp. (assembly GCA_028292305.1). Classification (GTDB taxonomy): domain Bacteria; phylum Pseudomonadota; class Gammaproteobacteria; order Burkholderiales; family Burkholderiaceae_C; genus Rhodoferax_B. The sequence goes on along the minus strand of JAQGMQ010000897.1, from coordinate 1,878 downwards.
CGGTCTCTCGTGCGATCAGCGCTTGCAGGCGGCTCAACGCCTGCTGGGTAGCGGGTTCGGTGTTCATGCTTCTTGGGTTTCCAATGAAAGGGTTGGCCCGATTCTGCCGCTAAATTGGGCTCAGCCCCAAGTCGCGCACTTCGTGTCGCTCTCCCCCCTTCCAGGGGGCGCCACCAGCGGCCTGGCAGAGCCAGTTCCGCGGTGCCTCGGGAAGAGACATTATCCGGCGACGCCGTCGGCCTTGAACATGGCCCGGATGCCGCGCACGGCCTGGCGAATCCGCGCCTCGTTTTCGATCAGCGCGAAACGCACGTGGTCGTCGCCGTGGTCGCCGAAGCCGATGCCGGGCGAGACACACACCTTGGCACGCTCCAGCAGCCGTTTGGCGAATTCGAGCGAGCCCAGCGCGCGGTAGTGTTCGGGGATGCGGGCCCAGATGTACATCGAAGCCTTGGGGTTTTCGACCGCCCAGCCGGCCTCGGTCAGGCCCTTGTACAACACGTCGCGCCGCGCCTGGTACTGCGCGCAGATTTCCGTCACGCAGGTCTGGTCGCCTTCCAGCGCGGCAATCGCCGCCACTTGCAGCGGCGTGAAGGTGCCGTAGTCGTGGTAGCTCTTGATGCGGGCCAGCGCGGCCACCAGGTCGGGGTTGCCGACCATGAAGCCGACGCGCCAGCCGGCCATGTTGTAGCTCTTGGACAAGGTGAAGAATTCGACCGCGATGTCCTTCGCGCCCGGCACCTGCATGATGCTCGGCGCCTTCCAGCCGTCGAACACGATGTCGGCATAGGCGAGGTCGTGCACCACGAAGATGTCGTGCTTTCGGGCCAGCGCCACCACGCGTTCGAAGAAGTCGAGCTCCACACATTGCGCGGTCGGGTTGCTAGGGAAACCCAGCACCATCATCTTCGGCTTCGGATAGCTGCCGCGGATGGCGCGTTCCAGCTCGGCGAAGAAGTCGACGCCCGGCACCAGCGGCACCGAGCGGATGTCGGCCCCGGCGATCACCGCGCCGTAGATGTGGATCGGGTAGCTCGGGTCGGGTACCAGCACGGTGTCGCCGCGGTCGAGCGTGGCCAGCATCAGGTGGGCCAGGCCCTCCTTCGAGCCGATGGTGACGATGGCCTCGGTGTCGGGGTCGATGTCCACCGCGTAACGGTCCTTGTACCACTTGCTGATGGCGCGGCGCAGGCGCGGAATGCCCTTGCTGGCCGAATAACCGTGGGTGTCGGGCCGCTGCGCGACCTCGGTGAGCTTGGCCACGATGTGCGCGGGCGTGGCGCCATCGGGGTTGCCCATGCTCATGTCGATGATGTCTTCGCCACGGCGGCGCGCGGCCAGCTTGAGTTCGGCCGTGATGTTGAAGACGTAGGGAGGCAGGCGGTCAATGCGCGCGAAACGGCGCTTGCCAGCGGTGGATGCTGTCATGGAAAAACTCTCACGTAAGCGCCCGGAACCGTCCGAGCGACGTGGCCCGCAGAGAGGCGGGCCCGGTGAGATATTAACCAGGTTTCAACGGCTCGAGGCCCGCCACTTCGCAACTTCGCAACTTCGCAACTCACCCCTTCACCACTTCGCAGGTGGCGCCTCGACCAGCCGGCCATTGGCCAGCAACGACAGCCCCCCAGCACAAGCATCATGCTCGGGGCCGGCTGCGTCAAAACGCCTCGAAGCACGCCTGCAGCCGCTCCGTATACGCCCGCTTGGCCGCGGCGTCGATGAAGCTCGCCTCGAAGCTGTTGGCGGCCAGCTGGTAAGCCTGCTGCGCGGTCAGCCCGGTGGCGGCGAAGGTCTGCACGAAGTTGTCGTTCATGTAGCCGCCGAAATAGGCCGGGTCGTCGGAGTTCACGGTGGCCACCAGGCCGGCGTCCAGCAGCT
>JAQGMQ010000827.1 GCA_028292305.1 Rhodoferax sp. | reverse complement strand
GGGCGCAGCAGGATCTGCTGCAGGAAGGCGTCGGCGATGACGTCCTTGACCACGATCTCCTTGCCGGTCTTGGGGCTCTTGAGGCGCATCCAGGGGCCGCCGTCGATCAGCTCGGCGCCGAATTCCCTGGCTGCGAGCGCATAGCCCCAGTCGCGGAAGCCGCCTTCGGTGAACTTCATGATGTTGCCCTTGTGCACCAGGGTCACGCTCGGCTTTTCGTTGTCGATGGCGTACTGGATCGCCTTGCGCACCAGGCGTTCGGTGCCTTCGATCGAGACCGGCTTCACGCCGATGCCCGAGGTCTCGGGGAAGCGGATCTTCTTCACGCCCATCTCTTCCTGGAGGAACTTGACGAGCTTCTTGGCCTTGTCGGAGCCGGCTTCGAATTCGATGCCGGCATAGATGTCTTCGGAGTTCTCGCGGAAGATCACCATGTCGGTTTTCTCGGGCGACTTGAGCGGCGAAGGCACGCCCTTGAAATAACGGATCGGCCGCAGGCAGACGTAGAGGTCGAGCTCCTGGCGCAGGGCCACGTTGAGCGAGCGGATGCCGCCCCCCACCGGCGTGGTGATCGGGCCCTTGATCGACACCACGTACTCCTTCACCGCGGCCAGCGTCTCCTCGGGCAGCCACACGTCGGGACCGTAGACGCGGGTGGATTTTTCGCCGGCGTAGACCTCCATCCAGTGGATCTTCTTCTGCCCGCCATAGGCCTTGGCGACTGCCGCGTCCACCACCTTCAGCATCACCGGCGTGATGTCGAGGCCGGTGCCGTCACCCTCGATGTAGGGAATGATCGGCTCGTCGGGCACATGCAGCGAAAGGTCGGCATTGACAGTAATTTTGCTGCCCTGGGCAGGCACCTGGATGTGCTGGTACATAGAGGATAAGTCTCCGGTGACGCGGGGGAAGTGAAAGGCGGGAACCTGGAACCGAGCGCTTGCAACGGACGATGAGAACCGGGAATGGGCACGAGAAACGGGCACGGCACGTCAACCACGATGGCCTGAATTCTGGTGCCGCGGCGCCCGGCAGAGCGCAAAAGATTTTAGCTTTAAATTTCTTTACGAAAGCTTGTCAACCGCGGGTGAACACCCCTCGTTACGGATGGGCCTTTCGATTGATATCGCAGGGCCTGACCGACAAACCGGACCAACCGATTACCCGATCTGCCACACGTTTATCAACACGCTTTAGCGTTCACTTGCCCTCAAGGATTCCCCATGAAGAAAATCATCTCCGCTCTGATCGCTGGCCTGTTTGCTGCTGGTGCATTTGCCCAGGCTCCTGCCGCTCCTGCTGCCACGCCAGCACCTGCCGCCATGGCTGCGCCCGCAGCCGCCAAGGCCGATACCGCGACCGTCGCCAAGAAGGCCACCCACGCCAAGAAGGGCACGATGCACGCGTCCAAGAAGGCCAAGCACAGCAAGAAGGCTGCGGCTTAAGTCGCAGTTTGCTGCAAGTCGTCGCAGGTTCACTGTTGGCGACTGGCCCGGCGCCCGGTTACGTGCTTCACGCACGCAGCGGCTTTGGGTCAAAATGCCCGCTTCGGCGGGCGTTTTTCATGGTGATTCTCAAGCCGCTGGCCCGCCCCATTCCAGCATTGGCGTTCGAATGAAATCTTCTTCTCTGCGGTCATCTTCTCTGCGCGGCCTGGTGGCTGGCGAATGTTTTCTGGCGGCGTTGGCCCATGCACAGGAAGTTCCGCAAATGGACCTGCCGCGCGTGAAGATCGGTGCCGGCATGTACCTCATCGAAACCCAGGTGGCGCTGACCCCCGGCCAGCGTCAGATCGGGCTGATGTTCAGGAAGGACATGCCGCAAGGTGAAGGCATGTTGTTCGTGTTCGAGCAAGCCAGCATGCAATGCTTCTGGATGAAGAACACCCTGCTGCCACTGACCGCGGCTTTCGTCGAGGACGACGGCACCATCACCAACCTCGCCGACATGAAGCCGCAGACAGAAGATTCGCACTGCTCGACCAAGCCGGTGCGTTACGTGCTCGAAATGAACCAGGGATGGTTCGCCAAGAAGGGCATCAAGGCCGGCAGCAAGCTCACCGGCAAGCCGTTCGAATAAAGCGGCCGCCCAGCAAAAAGCCGGCGCGAGGCCGGCTTTTTCATTTCAGGCCAAAGACCTGATCAGGCGAAATTCTTTTCGGCGAATTCCCAGTTCACAAGCTTGTCGAGGAAGGTCTCGACGAATTTGGGACGCAGGTTGCGGTAGTCGATGTAGTAGGCGTGTTCCCAGACGTCGACCGTCAGCAGCGCCTTGTCGGCGGTGGTCAGCGGCGTGCCGGCAGCACCGGTGTTGACGATGTCGACCGTGCCGTCGGCCTTCTTCACCAGCCAGGTCCAGCCCGAACCGAAGTTGCCCACGGCGGACTTCTGGAAGGCTTCCTTGAACGCGGCATAGGAGCCGAACTTGGCGGTGATGGCCTGGGCCAACGCGCCGCTGGGCTCGCCGCCGCCGGCGGGCTTCATGCAGTTCCAGAAGAAGGTGTGGTTCCAGATCTGGGCGGAGTTGTTGTAGATGCCGCCGCTGGACTTCTTGATGATCTCTTCCAGGGGCAGGTTCTCGAACTCGGTGCCCTTTTGCAGGTTGTTGAGGTTCACCACATAAGCGTTGTGGTGCTTGCCGTAGTGGTACTCCATGGTTTCCTTCGAATAGGCGGGAGCCAGGGCATCCAGGGCATAGGGCAGGGGGGGCAGCGTATGTTCCATTTTTCTTCCTCGTGGTTGGTGGTGGGAAAAGCGATTGTAGGAACTAAACCCACCGCTCGTCGTAGGCCGCTCGCCAATTCGGCGGCGCGGGGCGGGCATTGCCCAGCCATGGCACCGCTCAGCCGGGCCGCACCGCCTGCACGGCCAGGTCCAACGCACCATCGGCCAGGTCCGCATGCACGGCGTCGCCGGCGGCGGCCTGCGCGACGCTGCTGAGCGGCCTGCCGTCGGCCGTGCTCAGCAAGGCATAACCCCGCTGCAACACCAGGCGGGGGTCGAGCAGCGCCAGGCTGCGCTGGGCGCGGTCGAGCCGTTCGTGCGAGCGCATCAGCCGGGTCTGCAGCTTTTGCGGAAACTCCGCCTCCAGTTGGCGCCAGCGGTTGCGGTGACGCTCGACGTTGGCCAGGGACTCGGAACGCAACCGCTGCGCCTGTGGGCTGAGCCCCGCCTGCTGCCGCGCCAACCAGCCCGACGGCCGGCCCAGGCGCGACACGGCCAGGTCGAGCC
>JAQGMQ010000802.1 GCA_028292305.1 Rhodoferax sp. | reverse complement strand
GCAGACGGTATCAAATCTTGGCATGGTGGAGGTTCTTTCGTTCGGCAGCCTGGCCGGTGCCCGGCCGCGGCATAAGACAGGGCAGGGGCGCCAATGGGCCGGAGATGGCCCGCAAACCGCACCCCGGTGCGACAATCCGGCCATGTTAATCGAGAAAAATGTCCCACTGCGGCCCTACAACAGCTTTGGCATCGTGGCGCGCGCGCAAAGCCTGGTGCGCGTGACCAGCGAGGCCGATCTGCGGCAGCTGGCGGACGACATGGCCCTGGCCGCCGTGCCCAAGTTCGTGCTGGGCGGCGGCAGCAACATCGTGCTCACCGGCGACGTGAAGCCGTTGGTGCTGAAGGTCGAAGTGATGGGCAAGCGGCTGGTGTCGCACGACGACAAGGCCTGGATCGTCGAGGCCGGCGGCGGCGAGAACTGGCACGCTCTCGTGCAGTGGACGCTGGAACAGGGCTTCCCCGGGCTGGAAAACCTGGCGCTGATCCCCGGCACCGTGGGCGCATCGCCGGTGCAGAACATCGGGGCCTACGGCGTCGAGCTGCAAGACCGCTTCGAATCGCTCGATGCGATGGACCTGGCCACGGGCCGCGTGTTCACGCTCGATGCCGCGCAATGCGCGTTCGGCTACCGCGACTCGGTGTTCAAACATGTGGCGGCCGAGCCTGGCGGCTTCGGGCTGGCTGGCAAGGTGCTGATCCTGCGCGTGCGCTTTCGGCTGCCCAAGGCCTGGAAGCCGGTGCTGGGTTATCTGGACCTGGAAAAGAAGATGGCCGCCACCGGCAACCCGCATCCCACGGCCCGCGAGATCTTCGACTGGATCTGCGAGATCCGCCGCGCCAAGCTGCCGGATCCGCAGGTCATCGGCAACGCCGGCAGCTTCTTCAAGAACCCCACGGTGAGCCCCGAGCAGTGCGCCGACATCATCGCGCGCGACCCGAAGGTGGTGCACTACCTGCTGGCCGACGGCACCGTCAAACTCGCGGCCGGCTGGCTCATCGACGCCTGCGGCTGGAAGGGCAAGTCGGTCGGCAACGCCGGGGTATTTGAAAAACAGGCCCTGGTGCTGGTGAACCGCGGTGGCAACGCCGACCCCGTCACCGGCGGCGAGGTGATGACGCTGGCCAAGGCCATCCAGACCAGCGTCTATGAACGCTTCGGCATTCGGCTCGAGCCCGAGCCGGTGGTCGTGTAGCCGATGCGCAGCTTCCGCTTCGGGCGCACCGGCCGATGAAGTTCGGCAAGTCGCTGTCGATCCGCTGGCATCTGCTGCTGCTGCTGCTGGCGCTTGCCTTGCCCTTCGTGGCCTATCTGTTGGTTTCCTCGGCCCGGCAGGCGGCCTACGACAGCGAACTCGCCGGCGAGCAGATGCTGGGGGTGGCCCGTCTTACGGCCGCCCGGCTGGACGACCACATCGGCGACATCCGCCAGGTGCTGGTGGTGCTGGCCGGCGTGGTCGACCCGCGTGTCGAACAACGCGACGCCAACGACGCACTGTTGCGCAGCCTGGCCACCCGGCTGCCGCCGCAGGTCAGCAACCTGAGCGTCTGGACCCCTGCGGGCGTGAACGCCGGCACCTTGGACCCGAGGGTGCGCCAGGCCAACCTCAACGTGGCGCGGCGCAAGTTTTTTACCGAGGCGCTGCACACCACCGACATGGCGGTCGACGCGCCGGTCACGTCGTCCACCACGGGCCGCCTGATCGGCATCTTCGCGATGCGCATCGAGCGAAACGGCCAGGTGGTGGGTGTGGTGGCCGTGACGGCGCAGCTGGCGCAGTTGCAGGATCTGCTGGCCCATGTGACGGCCATCCCCAAGGGCAGCCTGATCACCGTGACCGACGAATCCGGCATCGTGCTGGCCCGCTCCATCGACCCTGAAAAGTGGATCGGCAAGAACGTGCTCGGCGCGGCCGGCGGGGTGCGGCAAAGCCTGCGGCTGCGCGAAGGCATACGCAACGGCAAGAGCGCCGACGGGCTCGAACGCATCGCCGGCTTCACCATGGCCTCGCGCATGCCCTGGCTGGTGTATGTGGGCGTACCCACCGACGTGGCGCTGGCCCCCGTCCGGACCCGCCTCTACGAGAACCTGATGGCCGGCGCGGCCATGCTCGCCATCGGTTTTCTGCTGGCCGTGTGGGTGGCGCACCGCATCTCATCGCGGCTGCGCCAGTTGGGCGCGGATGCGGCCATGCTGGAGGCCGGCGACCTGGCGCACCGCAGCGGCATCAACCCGGGTGGCGAGATCGGCGCGCTGGCCGCCACGCTGAACCGCATGGCCGAAGCGCTGCAGCAGCGCAACGCCTCGCTCGAAGCCAGCCAGGACCGGCTTCGGATGCAGGCCGAGCACGACCACCTCACCGGCCTGCCCAACCGCGCGTTGTTTCTCGACCGGCTGAACGTCGCCATCGCCCGCGCCGAACGCAGCCAGCACCCGCTGGGCCTGCTGTTTCTGGACATCGATCATTTCAAGAAGGTGAACGATACCCTCGGCCACCAGGCGGGCGATCAGTTGCTGCGCGACTTCGCCAGCCGGCTGAAAACCGCGGTGCGCAATTCGGACACCGTGGCGCGTTTCGCCGGTGACGAATTCACCGTCATCCTCGAATCTTTGGGCTCTGATGAAGACGCCCGCCGTATCGCGTCGGTCATCGTCGAGCAGGCGCGCCAGACGGTGATGGCCGGCGAACAGTCGGTCACGGTATCGGCCAGCATCGGCGTGGCCATGTTCGCGCCGGGTGAATCGGCCGCGGCCTTCATCCACCGCGCCGATGAAGCGCTGTACGAGGCCAAGCGGGAAGGGCGCGACCGCTTCAGCTGCGCGGCCAGCGTGGCGCGGGCTTGAGTTGCCGCCCGGCGGTCAACGCGCTTATTTGTCGTCGTTGGTCAGCTTGGGCACGGCGGCGCCGTCCGACTTCGACAACAGGCCGACGCCGCTGTAGATCGCCAGCTTTTCGCGCGTGTCGACGATGTCCAGGTTGCGCATCGTGAGCTGGCCGATGCGGTCCAGCGGCGTGAACGCGCCTTCGACCTTTTCCATGCTCAGGCGCTCGGGCCGGTAGGTGAGGTTGGGGCTTTCGGTGTTCAGCAGCGAATAGTCGTTGCCGCGGCGCAGCTCCAGCGTGACCTCGCCGGTGACGGCACGCGCCACCCAGCGCTGGGCGGTCTCGCGCAGCATGATGGCCTGCGGGTCGAACCAGCGGCCCTGGTACAGCAGGCGGCCCAGCTTCAGGCCGTTCATGCGGTATTGCTCGATGGTGTCTTCGTTGTGGATGCCGGTCACCAGGCGCTCGTAGGCGATGTGCAGCAAGGCCAGGCCCGGGGCTTCGTAGATGCCGCGGCTCTTGGCTTCGATGATGCGGTTTTCGATCTGGTCGCTCATGCCCAGGCCGTGGCGGCCGCCGATGCGGTTGGCTTCCAAAATCAGCGCCACCGGGTCGCTGTAGCGCACGCCGTTCAGGGCCACGGGCTGGCCTTCCTCCAAACGCACGCTGACTTCTTCGGCCTTCACCGCCACGTCTTCCTTCCAGAAGGCAACGCCCATGATCGGGTTGACGATCTTCATGCCGCTGCTCAGGTGTTCCAGGTCCTTGGCCTCATGCGTCGCGCCGAGCATGTTGGAGTCGGTGGAATAGGCTTTTTCAGCCGACATCTTGTAGCCGAAGCCGGCCTTGGTCATGAAGGCCGACATTTCGGCGCGGCCACCGAGTTCGTCGATGAACAGCTGGTCGAGCCAGGGCTTGTAGATCTTCAGGCTCGGGTTGGTGAGCAGGCCGTAGCGGTAGAAGCGCTCGATGTCGTTGCCCTTGTAGGTGCTGCCGTCGCCCCAGATGTTGACGTCGTCTTCCTTCATGGCGGCCACCAGCATGGTGCCGGTCACGGCGCGGCCCAGCGGCGTGGTGTTGAAGTAGGTGATGCCGCCGGTGGAGATGTGGAAGGCGCCCGCCTGCAGCGCGGCGATGCCTTCGGTGGCCAGCTGCGCGCGGCAGTCGATCAGGCGGGCCTTCTCGGCGCCGTACTGCATGGCCTTGCGCGGAATCTCTTCGTAGTCGGGCTCGTCGGGCTGGCCCAGGTTGGCGGTATAGGCGTAGGGGATCGCGCCCTTGGCGCGCATCCAGTGCAGCGCCGCGCTGGTGTCGAGGCCGCCGGAGAACGCGATGCCCACCCGCTCACCGACGGGAAGGCGCTGGAGGATGTTGGGCACAGGAAGGTCCTTGAAC
>JAQGMQ010000758.1 GCA_028292305.1 Rhodoferax sp. | reverse complement strand
CAACCAGCCATGACAACCTGAACCGGGCCCTTCAAACGGGCTCAGGACGAACGGCAACGGCGATACCCGGACAAGCTCAGCCGAACGAGACGTCGAGAACGACGGCCAGCTTCAACCAGCCCACCCATCCAGCAAAGCAACCCCGCTCCACAACCCCAAGCTTTATCTCTTAAGCTCACCCCATGTCCCAGCCCTCGCCCAAGCCCCCACCAAAGCGCTTCCAGCTACCGCCAGACACCACCACCGCCTACGCCCGGGACGGCGCCGTCATCCTGCGCGGGCTGCTCACCCCGGCCGAAGTACAGCGCCTGGCCGAAGGCATCGAACACAACCTGGCCCACCTCAGCCCGCTCGCCGCCGTCGCCAGCCAGCCCGACGACCCGGGCCGCTTCACCGAAGACTTCTGCACCTGGCAGGACAACCCCGCCTACCAGCAGCTGTTGTTCGATTCCGCCTTGCCCGACGCGGCCGCGCAACTGATGCAGAGCACCGGCGTGCGCCTCTACCACGACCACCTGCTGGTCAAGGAGCCTGGCACGCGCCAGCCCACGCCCTGGCACCAGGACCAGCCCTACTACAACGTCAGTGGCCGGCAGAACGTGAGCTTCTGGATTCCGGTGGACCCGGTGCCGCTGGCCAGCACGTTGCGCCTGGTGGCCGGCTCCCATGCGGGCACCTGGTACATGCCGCGCAGCTTCCGCGACCAGCAGGCGAAATGGTTTCCCGACGGCGCGCTGGCCGAGCTGCCCGATATCGATGTCGACCCGGCGCGTTACCGCCAGCTGGCCTGGGCCATGGCACCGGGGGACGTGTTGGCCTTCCACATGCTGAGCCTGCATGCGTCCAGCGGCGTCGGCCCCACGGCGCGCCGGCGCGTGTTCTCGGCGCGGTACCTGGGTGACGACGCACGCCACGCACCGCGGCCCTGGCCTACCTCGCCGCCGTTCCCGGGCCTGGCCGACCGGTTGCCCGCGGGCGCCGCGATGGACGACGCGTCGTTCCCTTTGGTCCGCTGAAGCCGCTGAAGCCGCTGCGGTCCGGACCGGGCCTGCGATCCTTTTCCACCTTTCTGCACCGCGGCCCATGTTCCAGAAGACGATAGAAAAATACAAGGCCATCACACCGCTGGTGTGGAAGGTGTTGCTCACCCAGTTCCTCATGAATGCCTCGCACTTCATGACCATGTCGCTGCTGGCGGTGTACATGGTCGGCACGTTGAAGTTCGGCGCCTGGGAAGTGGCCACGGTGATGACCACCAACCTGCTGGCGGCCCAGCTGCTGCCTTTCGTGTTCGGCCTCATGGCCGACAAATACGGCTTCCGTCGCTTCATGGCGGCCGGGCTGTGGCTGCGGGCGCTCGGGCTGGTGGGCTTTGCGTTCGGCAGCGGCTGGGTCGCGTTGTCTGGCATGGCGCTGGTGATGGGCGTGGGGGTTGCGTTGTACGAATCGTCGGTGTACCCGTTCTTCTCGAAGCAGCCCCGATCCGTCGCCACCCGGGCCTTCATTCTCAACAACCAGATGCTGAACCTGGGCGCGGTGGTCGGGCCGTTGCTTTCGGCCTTGCTGCTGACCTACGACATCCGCCTGGCCTTCACCGTCAGCAGTGGGCTGTTTGCCTGCCTGGGCTTGTGGGTGTTCACACAGCGTGCCATCGACGGCGGCTTCAGCCAGGGCACCGTGCTGGGCCTGAGCCTGAAACGGGTGGCATCGGACCGGCGCTTCCAACTGTTCCTGCTGGCCGTCGTGCCGTGGTACTTTTTGTTCGCGCAGCTGTATGTGTCGTTCCCGCTGTACCTGGGCCGCATCGCGGGCGAGGCGGCGGTGCCGCAGGTGTTTCTGGTGAACGGCCTGGTCGGCCTGGTGTTCATGATCGGCACCATGGTGGTGATGGAAAAGATCTCGCCGCGCACGGTGCTGCCGCGGGCTTATCTGATGGCCACGCTGTTCTTCTTCGCCGCGCCGTGGCAGGCCCGTGCATGGTGGTTCCTGCTGTTCGTCGGTTGCTACACCATCGTCGAGACGCTGATGCTGCCGGCCATCGAAATCCTGGTGACCGAGATGGCGCCCGACGGCAGCCAGAGCACGTTCTTCGGTGCGCTCAGCGTGGCCTCCGCCGTGGGCGGGGCGATGGGTTATTTCGCCGGCAGCTGGTTGATGTTGAACGCCGACATACGCACCATGTGGAGCGTGTTTGCGGGCGTGGGCCTGCTGGGGTGCGTGCTGTCGGTCGCCTTCGTGCGGACCACGCGGGCGCAGGCGAAACCGCTCACGGTCGATTGACGGCGGGCTGGGTGCGGGTGCGCCGCGCCGCCCGGTGCCGCGCGAATTCAAGGCTGCCCACACACAGGGCCAGCCAGCCCAGGCCAGAACACAGCCCCGCCACAACGTCGCTCGCGAAGTGCACCTGCAAAAACACCCGGCTGCTGGCCGTGGTGAAGATCACGGCCGCGGCGAGCATCGCCGCTGGCACACGGCAACGCGGCGGCAACAGGCGCCAGGCCAGATACGCCAGCATGCCGTAGGCCACCATGGCGCCCGAGCTGTGGCCGCTCGGAAAGCTGAAGCCCAGCGCGGGCGACACGGTGTCCGGGTGCCAGGGCCGGGCCCGGCTGAAGACGGCCTTGAGCGTCGGATTCAGCAGTGCGTTGCCGCCCAGCGCCGCCAACCAGCCCAAAGTCAACCCGCGTTGACCGGCCAGCCACAAGGCCACGCCGACCACCGCCCCCAAGGCGGTCAACACCATCGGTTCGCCGAAATGGGTCAGCCAGCCGAACACGGCGAGTGCTTGCGGCGGCGCGTTCACGGCCACGCTGTGGCTCAGCGCTTCGTCCAGCCGCTGCAGCGCACGTCCATCGCCGAGCAAACGCGCCAAGGCGGTGAAGACCACCGCCGTAGCAAGCATCAACACGAAGCCGGACACCAGGCCTGCGCCGAGCCGGGCCACGAACCCCTGTGGCAGGGCGCTGCCGGCGTCTGCGTTCGGGGTGCGGCCGTGGGCCAGCCAGGCCGCGACGCCACCGGCCAGCACCACGCTGCAGGCCAGCAAGCCGAGGAACAGCGGCCAGGCCATCAACCCGAGTTGGGTTCCCAGCAGTGCCCAGTCGAAGTCAGCCGGCATGGACCAGGCACCTGGCGGTGTCGTGCGCGGCAGGCACCGGTGTCGGCGCCAGCGCGAGTGTCTCTTCGCGCACCAGCATGAATTCACCGGCGGCTGCGATGAAGTCCCAGCGTTCGAGGCGGCACTGCCGCTCGCCATCACGGCATGAGGCGCGCAGCAGGTTCACCGAGTTGGGCGCGCCGGGCCGCACGCGCAGCGACACGGCGGTGCCGGCCTGCACCGCCCACAGCGGCCGTGCCAGCGGCTGGCGCTGGTGCAGCGGCACCGCGAAGGGCAGGTGGATGTGCCCGGCCAGCACGATGTCGGCGCCGGCGGCCGCCCACTGGCGCAAGGCCGGCCCGCTTCCGCGCAGCACATCGGTTTCGTCTTCCACATGTTGCACGGCCACCGGCTGGTGCACGACGACGATGCGGATCTGGGCCGGGTTGGCGTCGGCGGCCAGCTGCAACTGGCGCCCCGTCTCGACGATCTGCCGGCGTGAAATCTCGCCATGTTTGTGGCGGTACCAGCGGGTGGTGTTGTTCGACAACACGCGCCAATCGGCGGTATCGGCCTCGGGCGCCAGGTCGTGGCCGAAGGCTTCGCGGTAGCGGCCGTAAGGCGTCCACAGCCGCGCGCGCAAATCGAACAGCGGAATGTCGTGGTTGCCGGGAATCAACACCCATTGCGGCACACCAAGCCCCCCGATGAAGTCGCGCGCCTCGGCGAATTGCGTCCGCGTGGCCCGCTGCGTGATGTCGCCCGACAGCACGGCCAGGCCCGGCTTCTGCGCCTGTACCAGCCGTTCCAGCGCGCGTACCACCCGCGGCTGCGCCGTGCCGAAGTGGGTGTCCGAGAGATGCAGCAGCGGCGTCATGGCATGGCGCTCGCGGGGTCTGCCGGTTCGTGGCGCGGCGCCGCGTCCGCGTGGCCGGCATGTCTTCGGGCGGAGACATGAGCCACTTGCGCGTCAACCGCGCCGTGCCCGCCAGGCGCCGCGGCGGCATTTGCCTCCGCAACCGCATCGGCATCGGTCCCTTGCGCCGCCCGTTTGATGAGCCACAGCGGTTCAGGCGCCACGCGAAAATGCAGCGGCATCTGCATCCAGTCCACCTCGCCGTCGGCGGCCACCTTGACGCGACGGCGCCCGCCCTGCACGGGCGCCACGTGGAGCGAGCGGAACGACAGCGTCTCGACCTGTTCCGCCGCGTCGAGCCGGCTTGCCGCGCCTTGCAGCAGCAGGCCGAGGCGCGCCAGGCGGCCCATCGGCCGCACCAGCACGGCGGCCAGCGCACCGGTTTCCAGTGCCTCGCCCTCGGCCACGCCGACCTGTTCGAACTGCAGCGCGTTGTTGCCCACGAACAGGCTCGCGGTGCGCAGCGACTGGGTCTCGCCGCGCCAGGCCAGCCGCAGGTTCCAGGGGCGGTGGCGGCGCACCAGCGTCAGCACGGCCGCGCCGAGCGCCACCAGCCGGTTGCGGCCGTAGCGGGTCTTGTAGGTTTCACGGTCTTCGAGCAGTTGCGCATACAACCCCAGGCTGGCGTTGACGAGGAACACGCGGTCGTTCACCAGGCCCACCTGCACGGGCCGTACCGCCTGTGGCACGCGGCCCATGAGCATGTCGAGCGCGCCATTGTCTGCCGTGGGGATGTGGTGGTTGCGCGCGAAATAGTTGAAGGTGCCCTGCGGCAGCACACCGAGGGCGCAGCCGCTGCCCAGCGTGGCCGCGGCCACGGTGTTGATGGTGCCGTCGCCGCCCGC
>JAQGMQ010000751.1 GCA_028292305.1 Rhodoferax sp. | reverse complement strand
ACGCGGATGCGCGGGGCGGGATAGGTGGTGGCGGGGGCGGCTGGCGTGGAAGGCATGGTGCGGGCATCGGGCGCGGTGGGTGGCAGGGGCACGACGGGCTCAGTGCGCACGGTCGTCCGGCGTGCCGATGTCGTGCCTGCCATTCTGCGCCGATGGCGCGGCCCCGCCGCGCAGCAGCTCGTGGATGCGCCCCACCACCGGCGAGGGCAGGCCGGCCGTCAGGAAGTCGAGCACCGCCAGCACCGCCAGGCGGGCCTGTGCGGGTGTGATCCCGGCGCGGCGCGCCACGAGGTCGATCAATTGGTCCACGGGTGATGGTTCGGGTTGGCGCAGCGGCGGTGCGGTACAGGAAAGGGCGGGCGGCATGTTCGGGCGCCAGCGCGCCATCTGGCCGCCAATGTATGCCCGCACCCGGCCGCGTGCGCAGGCCGTCCGGCACTTTCGCGAGGGTGACTTTGGTCATGTTCCGCCGGTCGCGTCGGCGCATCGGTGGCCCTGCCTGCGTTCAACTCAGCGGTTGGCGACAATGGCTGATGCACCGTGCCAAGCCGTTTGTCCATGCCCTCGATCCCCGCCAGAGTTTTGCCGCGTCGATCGGCTGGCTGATCGCCGTGCTCACGCTGGGCCTGGCCGCGCTCGCCGGCTGGTGGGAAGGCGGGCTGGCGCGCGACTCGCTGCTGCAGCAACGCGCCGAACGCGCCGCCAACGCCGCCGAGCAATGGTCCAACGGCCTCGATGCGGCCATCGCACGCCGGCGCCAGCCGCTGGGGACCGCCGCCGCCATGGTGCCGCCGGCCGTGCTTGCGCCGGACACGGCCCGCCTGTCGGCGGTGTTCCATGAGTTGCAGGTGGGTTATCCCGGCCTGTCATGGATCGGCCTGGCCGCCGCCGACGGCCGCCTGCTGGCGTCCACACCCACCCACGGCAGGCAATCGCAAGTGGCTACGGAAACCTGGTTTCGCGAAGGCGGCAAGGCTTCGTGGATCGGTGTCGCATCGCCCGGCGAGCCGTCGCGCGAGGTGCAGCTGGCCATGCCGGTGCGCGACGCCCAGGGCCAGACCATCGGCGTCATCGGCGCCCACCTCGACTGGGCCTGGCTGCAGACCGCGGCCGCCCAGCTGCAGCAGCGCCTGCCCTTGCTGGCCGGCGTCGATGCGCTGCTGCTCGACGCCACCGGCCGGGTGCTGATCGGCCCGGCGCCGCTGCTGGGCCAGCCGCTGCCAGCCGATGCCGGCATGGCTTCGGCCAGCGTGGCGCCCGGCGAGGGCGGTGGCCTGCAGGCGCTGGGCTGGAAGGTGCTGCTGCGCTGGCCCGCCGCCGAAGAAACCCGCCAGGCCGACCAGGCGCGCCGGCACATCGTGTGGCTGTCGCTGGGCCTGGGCTTGCTGGCCGCGCTGGCCGGCATCGCGCTGGCCGACCGCCTGACCGGGCGCCTGACGCGGCTCACGGCGGCGGTGCGCGCAGTCGACCCGCAGGCCGAGCAGGGCATCGCCGTGCCGCCCGGCAACGACGAAGTCAACCAGCTCGGACTTGCCTTCAACACCCTGGTGCTGTCGCTGCAGGGTGAACGCCGCGCGCTCAGTACGCTGACGGAGGAGCTGGAGCTGCGCGTGCAGGCCCGCACCCGCGAGGTCGAGCGGCTGGCCGAGGAAACCCGTTACGCCGCGGTGGTGCGCGAGCGCCTGCGCATCGCCCGCGACCTGCACGACACGCTGGCCCATTCGATGATGGCCATGCTGGCCGAGGTGCGCATCCTGCGCCGGCTGCACCAGCACGACCCGGCGGCCCTGCCTGCGGAACTGGAGCGGGCCGAGCAGGCCGCGCGCGACGGCCTGCACGAGGCCCGCGCCGCCATCACCCAGATGCGCTTCAACGGTGTGCGCGACCTGGGCCTGGGCGCGGCGCTGGCCGATGCCATCGCGCAGTTCACCAGCCGCACCGGCGTGGCGGTCGACTACCAGGCCGACCCGGGCGCCGCCGCATTTGCCGACACCCGCTCCGAAGCCGTGTTTCGCATCGCCGAGGAAGCCCTGCGCAACATCGAGCGCCACGCTGGCGCCACCCAGGTGCGGGTGCGCCTGCAGGACCAGCCCGACGGCGGCCTGGCGCTGGCCATCACCGACAACGGCGTCGGCTTCGACACCGCGGCCGTGCGCCCCGGCCACTACGGCCTGGTCGGTCTGAAGGAACAGGCCCACCTGGTGGACGCCACGCTGTCCATCACCAGCACGGCGGGACGCGGCAGCATGGTGCAGCTTTCTCTTTGAACCAACGGCGGCGGCGGCGTCGGCGGCGGCCGTCTAACGGCGCATGAACAACTCGGCGCAGACGCCGCGCAGCCACTGGTTGGCCACGTCATGGTGGTACCGCGCATGCCAGTACTGCTTCACCGAAAACGACGGGATCGCCACCGGACACGCCAGTTGGCGCAGCCCCGCCGCCTCGGCCAGCGTGCGGCCGATGTGGCGCGGCAGCGTGGCCACCAGGTCGCTGTTCGACAGGATCGCCGACAGGCCGAGGAAGCCCGGCAACTCGAGCAGCACACGCCGCTCGGCGCGCAGGTTCTTCAGCGCGGCGTCGAGCAACTGGTAGCCCGTACCCGAGACGATGCCGATGTGGGCCTCGGCCAGGTAGTCGTCCAGCGTGAAGCTCTTGCCGATGCGCGGATGGCGCGCGTTGCACAGGCAGATCCAGTCCTGCTCGAACAAGGTCTGCTGGTAGAAGCCCGCCTCCAGGCCGGCTTCGAGCGGGCGCACCAGGCCCAGCGCCAGGTCGGCCTCGCCCGACTGCATCGACGGCACCAGCCGTGCGTCCATGGTGGCGGCCTCCAGCCGCACCTTGGGCGCCAGCGCCCGCACGTGGGCAAACAGGCGCGGCAGCAGCGTGATGTGGCTGGCGTCGGTCATGAAGATGCGGAACTCGCGCGTGGCGCCAGCCGGGTCGAACACGGCCTGCGATTCGGACAGACGCTTCAGCCCTTCCAGCACCTCGCGCACCGTGGTGATGAGCGCATCGGTGCGCGGCGTGGGCTGCATGCCTTCGGGGGTGCGCACGAACAGCGGGTCGTTCAGGTGTTTGCGCAGCCGGCCGAGCCAGATGCTCACCGTCGGTTGACTTTGACCCAGTTGCTCGGCCGCGCGGGTCACGCTGCGCGTGGTGTAGAGCAGGTCGAGCAGGCGCAGCAGCTTCGGGTCGAGCAGGTTGGCGTCGTTGTCGGTCATGGCGCGGCACCCGCAGGGCAGCGGGGCCATAAAAAAACAAAATGAAGTGTATTGCAGGCCTTCGATGGGCGGCACCGCAGGCCTGGCCTACGATGCACGGCAGCCAGAACCCCAGGACGTCGGCAGCTGATGACCACAACCGATGACCACCATGGAGACAAGCATGAAAAAGACAGTCAACTGGGGCGTGCTCGGCGCCGCCGCCATCGCCACCCAGCGCACCATGCCCGCGCTGCAACTCGCACCCAGCGCCACGCTGATGGCGCTGGCCTCGCGTGATGCCGCGCGGGGCCGGGCCGCGGCCGAGGCGCAGGGCATTCCCAAGGTCTACGACAGCTACGACGCGCTGCTGGCCGATCCCGAGATCGACGTGGTCTACGTGCCGCTGCCCAACCAGCTGCACTTCGAATGGTCGGTGCGCGCACTGGAAGCCGGCAAACACGTGTTGTGCGAGAAGCCGCTGTGCCTCACCGCCGACGAGGTGCTGAAGCTCTGCGCGGTGCGCGACCGCACCGGCCGCCACATCGAGGAAGGCTTCGGCTTTCGCAACCACCCGCAGTGGGCGAAATTCGACGCGCTGGAGGCCGGCGGCGACATCGGTCCGGTGCGTGCCGCGCATGCCACGCTGGCCAAGCAGTTCTACGACCCGAAGGACGTGCGCAACAACCCCGCGGCCGGTGGCGGCGCCCTGTACGACCTGGGCTCCTACGCCATCAGTGCCTGCAACCTGGTGTTCAGGCGCGCACCGCTGCGGGTGGTGTCCGCGCTTGAATTCGACCCGGTGTTCGGCATCGACCGTCTGTCGAGCGCCTTGCTCGATTACGGCGATGCGCACGCCGCCTTCACCGTGGCCACGCAGGCCGGCTCCGATGGCTGGGGCACGCACCAGCAGCTGTCGGTGCTCGGGGGCAAGGGCTGGTTGCGCTTCGACTTTCCGTACGCGCAGGCGCGGCCCACGGCCTGCCACATCGAGCTCGGCGATTCGGCCACGGTGGGCGCGTTCGCCAGCAGCACCTATGGCTTCGAGCCGGTGAACCAGTACGCGCTGCAGGTCGAGCGGTTCTCGCGCAAGGTGCTGGGTGAGGACGTGCCGAGCTGGCCGATCGAAGACGCGTTGTCCACGCTGCGCACCATCGACGCCTTGTTTGCGTCGGGCCGCAGCGGCAGCTGGCAGACGCTGCCCGTCTGACGCCGCGCCAGCGGTGGCGGCAACCCGGGCCTTGCCGCATCAACGCGGCAGTGGATGAACGGCCCATGCCACGCGCCGACGCCGCCACCCGTCGCCATCTGGTCGCCACCGTTGGGGCCCTGGCATTGGTCGGCTTGGCTGGTGGCCTGCTGCCTCGCGCGGCCGGCGCGCAGAACACCGTCCTGCCTCGGAAGCCGGCTACAACTGCGTCTACCTGTGGAAGCAGGCGGTGGAGCAAGCCGGCGCGTTCGAGCCGGATCCGTTTCCGCGGCTGTGAGCCGGCCGCGGGCGGGGGTCAGGCATTCGCTTGGGCGGCCGACACCGCGGCGCGCAAGGCCAGCAGGTAGCTGTCCACGCCGAACCCGCAGATCTGGCCTTTGACCACGGCCGCAAAAACCGAGTGGTGGCGAAACGCTTCGCGCGCATGGATGTTGGCCATGTGCAGCTCCACCACCGGCATGGTAAGGATCGCCAGCGCATCGCGAATGCCGTAGCTGTAGTGCGTCCAGGCACCGGCGTTGATCAGCACGCCGTCGACCTGGTCGGTCAACGCCTGGTGAATGCGTTCGCACATCGCGCCTTCGCTGTTGGTCTGGAAGCTGTCGACTTCGACGCCCAGTTCTTGCGCCAGCCTCTGGACGCTGGCGTCGATCTCGGCCAGCGTGACCGTGCCGTAGTGCACCGGATCGCGCTTGCCGAACATGTTGTGGTTGATGCCGTGCAGCAAAAGGATTTTCATGAGAGTCCTCGGGTCCGGGTGGCTTCAGTTGGTGGGCAGGTGAACCACCTGGCCCGACTTCGCGGCTTCAACGATGGCTTCTGTCAGGCGCAGGTTCAGCAAGCCGTCGCGGGCCGTCACCAGGGGTTTCGCCTCACCGCGCACCAGCGCCCCGAAGTGCTCCATCTGGTGCTTGATCGGGTCGTCGCGCACCATGCCGACCACGCCGACCTCGAACTCTTTCCACCATGAACGGTCTTCAGGGCGTGGATACGTCTTCAGCCGCATGGTCGGCACCGACAGGCTGCCGTTGGTGCCGGTGATGACATAGCAGTCCTCGTCTTCGTAGGTCGGGTAGGCCTTGTTTTCCTGCGAGGTCTGCTCCCAGCTGCGCGCGCATGCGGCCGTGTCCGACAGCAGGAAGGTACCCAGCGCGCCGTTGGCAAAGCGCAGGTTGATGGCCACCGTGTCCTCCACCGGGAAGCCGCGTGTGGCGTGGCTGGCAAAGGCCTGCACGGCAATGATGTCGCCGCACAACATGCGCAGGCTGTGCACTTCGTGGATCATGTTCAGCAGGATCGGCCCGGCACCGATCTCACGGCGCCAGGGGGCGTCGGCGTAGTAGTGGTCGGGCTTGACGAAGGTCGCGCTGCCCATCACGCCGACCAGGCGGCCGAGCACGCCCGAGTCGACGACCTGTTTGGCCTTGGCCATGATCGGGCTGTGCGTGCGGTGGTGGCCGATGAGCACCCGGGCGCCGGCCTTCTCGGTGGCCGCCACCAGGGTCTCGCCTTCGGCAACGGTGGTGGCGATCGGCTTCTCCAGCAGGATGGGCAGGCCGGCCGCGATGCACTGCAGCGACTGGCTCACATGCAGCACATTCGGCACGGCCAGCACCAGGCCGTCGGGCCGGTCCCGGGCCAGCATCTCGTCGATCGAAGCGTACAGCGGCACACCGGCGCGGGCGGCCGTTTCCACGGCGGCTGGCGACGGGTCGATGATGGCCGACAGGGTCACGCTCGGGCTGTTCAGCGCGACGCCGATGTGGGCTTGGCCGATGTAGCCGGCGCCGGCTACCGCAATGCGGGTCTTGTTCATGGTCAGGGTCCAGGTTGGAAAGAAAAGGCGAAAGCCGTGGT
Source organism: Rhodoferax sp. (assembly GCA_028292305.1). GTDB lineage: Bacteria > Pseudomonadota > Gammaproteobacteria > Burkholderiales > Burkholderiaceae_C > Rhodoferax_B. Next base: position 4,551 of record JAQGMQ010000751.1, on the reverse strand, counting down.
TGAAATCCGAACTGTTGCAGCGCGCACCGAGCGCCGCCAGGCCACCGCCAGACTTACGACATGCAAGCCTCGGTCGGTCGCGGCAGGGTCTGGCCGCAGTGCAGTTGCGGGTCTGAAGTCAGCGGTTGGCATCAGGGCACGAGCAGCACCCGGCCGATGACTTCGCGGTTGGCCAGCTCCCGGTGCGCCTCGGCCGCGGCCTCCAGCGGCAGCGACTTCCAGACGACGGGCTCGAGCGCGTGGGTGTGCATGAACTGCAGCACCTCTTTCAGCTCGTCGCGGTTGGCGCTCTGCACGCCCCGGAGCTCGAATTCCTTGATGATCAGCAAGCCCAGGTTGATCTCGATCGGCCTGCCATGCAACTCGCCGATCACCGCCATGCGGCCGCCCGGCGCGAGGCTGCGCAGCGACCCCTGGAACGTCGGCGAGCCGATGAGTTCGACCACCAGGTCGACACCGCGGCCATCCGTCAATTGGCGCACCTGTTCACCGAAGGCGCCATCGGCGCTGACCACCACGGCGTCCGCTCCCAACGCCTTCAGGCGGTCGACCTTGCTGTCGTTCGACGTGATCGCGATGCTGCGCGCGCCCAGGGCCTTGGTGATCTGGATCGCCGCCAGCCCCAGCCCACCGCTGGCACCGGTGATGACGACCCACTGGCCCGGCTGGATCTGGCCCACCTGGCGGATCGCCTTGTACGGTGGGCCGTAGACACAGGCCGCGAAACACGCGTGTTCGAACGGCATGCCCTCGGGCAGCTTGACCAGGTTGCTGCCGAGCAGCACCGCGTATTCCGCATAACCGCCGTCGCGCGTCTGGCCGATGTCGCCATGGGTTTGCCGGCACAGCGACGGCCGGCCGCGCAGGCAGTCGGCGCAGTGGCCGCAGGCCTGGAAGTTGAACGACGTGACGCGGTCGCCGGGCACGAAATCGGTGACGTTGGCACCGACCTCGACCACCTCGGCCGCGAGTTCATGGCCCAGGATGCGCGGCGGCTTGACGCGCGACCGCATGCCCGAGCGCAGGATCAGGTCCAGATGGCAGACCCCGCAACATTTGATCTGCACCAGCGCCTCGTCCGGGCCCGGAGCGGGCCGCGGAACGTGTTGCAGCTGCAGCACTTCAGGGCCGCCGAAGTCGTCGATCACGATGGCTTTCATGGGGTTCTCCTGCCGGGCTCGTTCATCCTTGGTGGGCGGTCAGACCAGCGGCACCGTCAATTGCCGGATGACGTCGCGGGTGTCGGGCCGCACGCCTTTCCACCACGCAAACGCCTCGGCCGCCTGCTCGGCGAACATGCCCACGCCGTCGGCCAGGTGCTGCACGCCGGTGTTGCGCGCCAGCCGCAGAAACGGTGTCAGGCCCTTGCCGTAGACCAGTTCGTAGGCCAGCGCGCCCGGGGCGAAGGCGGTGTATGGCACGGGCGGCACCTCGCCGCGCAGGCTGGCCGAGGTGGCGTTGAAGACGATGTCGAAAGCCTGGTCGGCCAGCGCCGCATAGCCACCCCCGGTGACCGGGCCCTGGCCCTTCACCTCGGCCGCCAGCTTCACCGCCTTGTCGATGCTGCGGTTGGCAATGAACAACGACGCCGGCTGCTGCTGCAGGAACGGCAGCAGCGCGCCACGTGCCGCACCGCCGGCCCCGAGCAGCAGCACCCGCTTGCCGGCGAGCGGGCGTGCCAGGTTGTGCACCACGTCGCGCACCAGGCCGACGCCGTCGAAGTTCTCGGCGAACACGCGCTCTCCTTCGAACTTCAGCGCGTTGACGGCGCCAGCCAGCTGCGCCCGTTCAGAGCGCTCGGTGGCATAGGCGAAGGCATCCAGCTTGAACGGCGCCGTGACGTTCATGCCGCGCCCGCCATTCGCGCGGAAGGCGTCCACGGTGGCAACGAACGCGCCCAGCGGACCTTCGATCGCCGTGTAGTCGATCTCCAGGCCAGCGGCCTTGGCGAACAGACCCTGGATCTGCGGTGATTTGCTGTGGCCGATGGGGTTGCCGATGACGGCGTAACGGTCGTGCATGGGGGGCTCCTGCCGGGGTGGTGGGCCGCGGGAGCGGCCAGGTGTTCAAAAGAAAGAAACTTCAACCGTGGCCAGGTTGCCGAAGTGCGCCACATAACGCTGGCCCGCCTGCAGCGGCGTCGGCAGGGTCAGCGAGCCGGTGGTCAGCAGCGCGCCCGCTGCCAGGCCGATGCCGCGGGCAGACAGGCCGTTCACCGTCTCCACCAACACGTCGATCGGGTCGCGAAACAGCGCACCGGAGAACTGCCGGATCGGCTCGGCGCCGTCGACGCGGGCGTCGATGCGCACCGCGGTGAAATCGATGTGTTGCCAGTCGGCGATGCCCGGGCCCTCGACATAGGCGCCGCAGGCGCCGTTGTCCGCAATCAAATCATGCGTCGTCGCCTTGCGCCCACCGACGTGCGGCGGGTAGCGGTGGCCCGCAATTTCAAGGCCGGGGTGCAAGACCAGATCGGGCGCCAGCTCTTCCCGCGTGTAGGGCCGCTTGCGCGCCGGCACGCCGCGCTTGAAGCGGAAGGCGAATTCACTTTCGACCTTGTAGCCACCGACCAGGGAGGCCGGCACCTTCGCCGGGCTCGTGAACTGCCGCGTCTCGAAGAGGCGACCGGGGATCGGGCCGTCATGGCCTTCCATCACTTGCACGGCCGGCACGGCGGCGCCGACCTTCCAGCCGACGCAGCGGTCGCCCAAAATCTCGGCGAACCGGTCCTGGATGGCATAGGCGTCGTCCCGTGAAGCGGGGGCCGCGTCGGCCTCCGGCACCGGGACCGTGCCGCCCACGTTCCACGCGTTCACGAGGGACAAAGCCAGGTTCTCGAATTTCGCATTCATCGTCAGTCTCCGTTCTTATTCTTTGCCTTGGCGCGCACCGGTGCAATGCGCGGGCGGTTCAGCCCCGCACGACAGGCACCTCGGCTGCGATCAATAAACGCCCGGCGTGCCGCCGCCGTCGACGGCGATGGCCGTGCCCTGGATGTGGCGCGCCTTCTCGGAACTCAGGAACAACACCAGCGCCGCCACGTCCTCGGGCGTGCCGAGCCGCACCAGACCTTCCTTGGTGACCTGGGCGCTGCGCTCTTCCTCGACCGTCTTGCCGCTGGCCGCCGCGCGTTGCGCGAAGAGCTGCTCGACGCGCCCGGTCGCGGTGAGCCCGGGCAAGATGGCGTTGACGTTCACGCCGTCGCGCTTGCCCAGGCCCGACAAACCTTTGGTGAAGTTGTGCATGGCGGCATTCACCGAGCCGCCGATGAGGAAGCCGGGGTCGGGTGTGCGCGCGGCACCGCCGATGATGTTGACGACATGGCCCTTGGCGCTGACCAGCAGCGGCCAGAACAGGCGGCACAGGTTCACGCAGCCGAAGAACTTGAGCGCGAAGCCGTCCTGCCAGGCGTCGGCGGTCAGGTCGACGAAGGCGCCGGCACGTGTGGCACCGGCCGAATTCACCAGGATGTCGCAGCGGCCATGGCGCTCGGACACCAGTTTGAACACCGCTTTGCAGCCGTCTTCGGTGCGCAGATCGGCGGCGCACACATCCGGCCGCGGGGCACCGCCTTGCGCGATCGCACCGGCGGTGGCGTCCAGGTTGGCCTGTGACGATGCGGCCAGCACGGTGTGTGCGCCTTGCGCCGCGAATGCCTCGGCGATGCCGCGCCCGATGCCCCGGCTGCCGCCGCTGATCACGACGACCTTGCCCGCGAATTCTTGTCCGTTCGTCATTATTTGTCTCCAGGTGTTTGACGCCAATCCAGCGTGACTTTAGTTTCGCGCGTCCATGCTGTAAATGCAAAGTCTTCAATAGACTACATTCCTGTTTTTAAATGGGAGCGCCATGGCCAGGACCGACCAGGACAGCGACGAAGCCGGCTTGCTGAGCCCCAAGCTCTTGCGACTCATGGAGTCGCTGCACACCACCCGCAGCGTGACCCGCACGGCCGAGAAGCTGGGGCAGACCCAGTCCACGGTGAGCATTTTGCTGGCCCGCGCGCGCGCCCAGTTGGGCGATCCGTTGTTCGTGCGCACGCCTGAAGGCATGCTGCCCACGCCGCGCACCGATGCCTTGATGCCCAAGGTGCAGAAGGTGCTGGAATACCTGCGTGACATGGCCGCTGGCGACGCCGGCTTCGAGCCCGCCACGTCAAAGCGGGAGTTCCGCATCATCATGACCGACGCCAGCCACATCACCATGCTGCCGCGGCTGTTTTCCCACGTGCGGGCCATGGCGCCAAAGATTCGGCTGGAAGCCGCCACGATCGATGCCGGCATGGCCGATTCGCTGCAGTCGGGTCATTGCCATCTGGCGATCGGGCAGTTGCCGGCACTCGAAGCCGGCTTCTACCGCCAGACCTTGCACGGCCAGGACTGGATCTGCCTGGCCAACGCCGGCCACCCGCGCATCGCCCAGCGTTTCACCGTGAAGGACTACCTTGCCGAGGCCCATGTCGGGATCGCCTCGGGCACCGGCCCCATGGTCGACGAAGCGCTCAAACAGCAGGGCCTGCAAAGAGAGGTGCTGCTCGAGCTGCCAGGTTTC
>JAQGMQ010000748.1 GCA_028292305.1 Rhodoferax sp. | reverse complement strand
CGATAACGGCAAACGAAAGCGAGCCCAGCAGGTACGCGGCCAGCGTGGCCAGGATGCGCGGAAGGAGGGATGGCATTTGCAAAAATTGTCTCCGAAAACGTCGCCCATTCTAGGAGCGCGCAGAGCCCTTTCCGCAGTCGCCGCCCGGTGAATCGTCAGAGCGGCAAGGCGCAGTCGACCGGCTGCGCGCCGAGCAGCCGCGTCAGCACCTCGGGCGCGATGCCCACCAGATAGCCGCGCCGCCCGCCGTTGATGGCGATGCGCGGCAAGTCCAGGATCGCCGCCTCCACATACACCGGCATGTCCTTGCGCGTGGCAAACGGCGATGTGCCGCCCACCAGGTAACCGCTGTGCCGGTTGGCCACCTCGGGCTTGCACGGCACGACCGACTTGCAGCCGATCTGCCGCGCCAGGTTCTTCACCGAGACAGCGCGGTTGCCGTGCATCAGCACGATCAACGGCTTGGCCTTCTCGTCTTCCATCACCAGCGTCTTGACCACGGTGAACGGGTCCAGCCCCAGCACCTCGGCGCTGTGCTGCGCGCCGCCGTGCTCCACGTAGGCATAGGGGTGTTCGGTGAAAGCCACCCCGTTGGCGCGCAGAAACTGCGTGGCGGGGGTTTCAGAGATGTGGTCCTGGTTTTTAGCCACCGCGTCGACGCCCCGTCACAGCGCCGGGTCGCGCAGTTCCCAGCGGATCGCGTCGATCGCTTTCAGCACGTCGGCGGACAGCGTCGTGCCCCAGGCGTCCAGGTCCTCGTCGAGCTGGGCCACGCTGGTGACACCGATGATGGTGCTGGCCACCTGCCACTTGGTGTAGCAAAAGGCCAGCGCCAACTGGGTCGGCGTGAGGCCGTTGTCGCGAGCCAGCGCGTTGTAGCGGCGCGCGGCGACCAGCGCCTCGGCGCGGCCCCAGCGCTGCTTGCGCACCGATTCATAGGCGGCAATGCGCGCGCCCTTGGGAGCCTCTGGCCCGGTGGTGCCGCTCTGGTCGTATTTGCCGGTCAACAGGCCGAAGCCCAGCGGCGAATAGGCCAGCAGCGACACGCCGAGGCGGTACATGGTTTCGTCCAGCCCGTTCTCCACCGTGCGGTTGATCAGGCAGTACGGGTTCTGCACCGTCGCCACGCGCGGCAGGCCGTGCTGTTCGGCCAGGCGCACGAACTCGTGCACGCCATAAGGGGTTTCGTTCGACAGGCCGATCGCGCGGATCTTGCCGTCCTTGACCAGCGTGGCCATGGCGTCGAGCTGCTCGTGGATCGGCGCCACCGGCACGTCTTTTTCGGGGTCGAAATAGACGTTGCCGAAGGCCGGCACGTGGCGCGCCGGCCAGTGGATCTGGTACAGGTCGATCACGTCGGTCTGCAGGCGCTTCAGGCTGTCGTTGCAGGCGCCGATGATCTCCGTGCCGGTGAGGTCGGCGCTGCCGTTGCGCACCCAGTTCATGCCGCGTGCCGGGCCGGCCACCTTGCTGGCCAGCACGGTCTTGGCGCGTGCGCCGGGGCGGCTGGCGAACCAGTTGCCGAGGATGGTTTCGGTGGCGCCGAAGGTCTCGGCCCGGGCCGGCACCGAATACATTTCGGCGGTATCGAGGAAGTTCACGCCACGCTCCAGCGAGCGGTCGAGGATGGCGTGCGCCGTGGCTTCATCGACTTGTTCGCCGAAGGTCATGGTGCCCAGGCAGATCGGGGTCACGCGCAGTTCGCTTTGGCCCAGCTGAATTTGATTCATCGAAAAACTCTCCCTTGAGATACGCGGAAAAAAACACGGAAAAAACGCGCAAGAACGCAATAAAAGCGAAAGGCGGGAGTTTACGGTTTCACGGCGAAACGCGCCGGGGACGGCACGGGAGCCGGCGACGCCTGCCGCGGCGTTCCGGCCGCCTTCGTATGATCGCCAGCATGTACCAAGCTCTTCGACCCTTTCGCAGCGAATTCGTCCCCATCCGCGAACACAGCTACCACGTCCACAACTGGGGACATCCCAAGCCGGGCGTGCCGCCGCTGGTGATGGTGCACGGCTGGATGGACGTCGGCGCCAGCTTCCAGTTCGTGGTGGACGCGCTGCGCGACGACCGCCACGTGATCGCACCCGACTGGCGCGGCTTCGGCCTGACCACCGGGCCGGTGGTCGACAACTACTGGTTCCCCGACTACCTGGCCGACCTCGACCTGCTGCTCGACCACTACGCCGGTGACGTGCCGGTCGACCTGGTCGGCCACAGCATGGGCGGCAACGTGGTCATGCAATACGCGGGCGTGCGGCCCGAACGCATCCGCCGGCTGGTGAATCTGGAAGGTTTCGGCGGGCCGCAGAACCGCCCTGCGCAGGCGCCGGGCCGCTACGTGAAGTGGATCGACGAGCTCAAGGCCTTTCACCGCGGCGACAAGGACCTGCGCGGCTACGCTACCGTGGAAGGCGTTGCCAAGCGCCTGATGAAGACCAACCCGCGCCTTGCGCAGGACCAGGCCGACTGGCTGGCCCGGCACTGGGCCCGCGAAGACGCCGACGGCCAGTGGCAGATCCTGGGCGATCCGGCGCACAAGATCGTGCTCGCACAGTTGACGCGCATCGACGAGGTGCTGGCCCTGTACCAGCGCATCACCGCGCCGACACTGGCGGTGAACGCCTCGGACGACACCTTCGCCCGCTACTGGCCGGGCCAATACAGCCTGGCCGAATTCCACGAGCGGCTGAAGCAGGTGCCCGACGTGCGCACCGCCGCCATCGCCGACGCCGGCCACATGCTGCACCACGACCAGCCCGCCGCGCTGGCCCGGCTGATCGAAGACTTTCTGGTCTAGCCGCGTCGGCCGGCCGTTCGATCGGTGGCTTCTGTAAAGACGGCCGACGGGCGTGAGAAAATGCACGATCGGCCATTTCGGCCCTCCCCCTTCTTCAAATTCAGAGAAAGCACATCATGGAAGCAGAACGCGTCAACACCATCGGCAACCAACTCTCGTCCCTCTCCGCGCGTACCGAAGATTTACGGAGGTATCTTTGACTACGATGCCAAAGCCGAACGCCTGAGGACCGTCAACGCCTCGCTGGAAGACCCGAACGTCTGGAACGACCCGAAGAAGGCCCAGGAACTGGGCAAGGAAAAGAAGTCGCTCGACGGCGTGGTGCTCTCGCTCACCAAGCTGCAGAGCGAGCTGGCCGACAACACCGAGCTGTTCGAGATGTCGAAGGAAGAAGCTGACGAGGACGGCCTTGTCACCATCGAATCCGAAACCGCCAAGCTCGCCACCGAAGTCGAAGCGCTCGAGTTCCGCCGCATGTTCAACCAGCCGGCCGACCCGCTGAACGCCTTCCTGGACATCCAGGCCGGCGCCGGCGGCAC
>JAQGMQ010000746.1 GCA_028292305.1 Rhodoferax sp. | reverse complement strand
CATGTCGCCCTTCGGCGGCTACAAGGATTCGGGTCTTGGCCGCGAGAACGGCGCCGAAGCCATCGACGCCTACCTGCAGACCAAGAGTGTGTGGATCAACACCGGCGCCGCCAGCGCGAACCCGTTCGTGATGCGCTGATTGGCATGTCCAAAGCTGATCCATCCAGCAGTTTTTGTTATTTGAACGGCACTCGTATTACCCATACGATGGATGCTTCAACTTCACCAGGACAAGAGGAGACATGAGCAACCACACCGAACCAGACGACAGTTGGCAAGAGAAGATTTTCAGCATCCTGAAACAGGGCGATGTGCGGCAGATCGCCTATGTGCCTGACGCGGGCCATGCGCATGTCATACGCCGGGCGCAGGCCGACCCGGACATCCGTGAGGTCGTGCTGACCACCGAAGAAGAAGGCGTCGCACTCACCAGTGGCGCCTGGCTCGGCGGGCAGCGCGCCGTGCTGCTGATGCAGAGCAGTGGCGTCGGCAACTGCGTCAACATGTTCTCCCTGCTGCAGAGCTGCCGATTTCCGTTCCTCACGCTGGTGACCATGCGCGGCGAATACGCCGAATTCAATCCCTGGCAATGCCCGATGGGCCAATCCGCGCAGGCAGCCATGGAATTGATGGGTATCACCGTCCTGCGCGCTTCCACGCCGGAAGACGTGCCGGAACTGGTAGCCGCCGGCATCGACGCCGCATTCGAAGGTGGCCAGCAAGTCGCCGTGTTGTTGTCTCAGCGCCTGATCGGTCGCAAGAAATGGGAGTCGAAGAAATGAGTCAAACCGCCATGGCCACCATCGACCGCCGGCCCTTCGTCGCCCGGCTGCTGCAACTGTGTCCCGACGCGCTGGTCGTCACCGGGCTGGGTTCGCCGACCTACGACGTGTTTGCCGCCGGCGATTCACCCAACCATTTTTACCTGTGGGGCGCCATGGGCGGCTCCACCGCGCTGGCGCTCGGGCTGGCCCTGGCCCAGCCCGGGCGCTCGGTGCTGGCGATCACCGGAGACGGTGAACAGCTGATGGGCATCGGCAGCCTGGCGACTGCGGGCGCCCAGCAGCCACCGAACCTGACCCTGGTGGTGCTGGACAACGGGCACTTCGGCGAGACCGGCATGCAGCGCAGCCACAGCAGCCTGGGCACCCGCCTGTCGCATGTGGCCAAAGCCTGCGGGATCGAACTCTCGAGCGAGTTGCACCACGCCGAAGAGGTGGACGCGCTGGCCGCGCGCATCAACGCCCGCACCGGCCTGACCTTCGCCCAGGTGCTGGTGAAGTCGGACGAGTTGCCTCGGGCACTGCCGTCACGCGACGGTGTCCACGTCAAGAATCGGTTCCGCGAGGCGCTTGGGTTTCCGGCGTAGACAGCGGCCGGCCAGGCAACCACAGCAGCGCGCCGAGGCGATGGGTCACCACCGTCTCGGCGCGCTGCTTCGCGAGGCGCAACGCAGCGCCAGGGGCGACCGCCACGCCCTCGCCGGCCACCGCCCCTGCTTCAGGCGTCGTCCCTGATCCCGTTGCGCAGCACCCCGATGGCATCCACCTCGATCTCGCAGATATCGCCCGGCTGCATGAACACCTGCGGCGTGCGTTTGTTGCCCACGCCGCCGGGTGTGCCGGTGACGATCACGTCGCCTGGCTCGAGCGGGATGAAGCTGGAGATGTAGGCGATCTGCCGCGGGATGCTGTGGATCATCATGTCGGTCGTGGTGCGCTGCATTTCCTGGCCGTTGAGGCGCGTGACCAGCGTCATGCTCTGGTTCGGCGCGATCTCGTCGGCCGTGACCAGCCACGGGCCGAAGCCGCCGGTACGCCAGAAGTTCTTGCCGGGGGTCCACTGCGAAGTGGCCACCTGCCAGTCGCGGATGGAGCCGTCGTTGTAGCAGCTGTAGCCGGCGATGTGGCTCCAGGCATCGGCCTCCTGGATGCGGCGCCCACGCTTTCCGATGACGATGGCGATCTCGCCTTCGAAGTCGAGCCGGTGCGACTCCGGCGGACGCACGATGTCCTGCCCGTGGGCCACTTGGGAGTCGGGCACGCGGATGAAGATCACCGGGGTCTCGGTGACCTGCTTGCCGGTCTCGCGCACGTGTTCACCGTAGTTGAGTCCGATGCAGAAGATCTTGCCGGGGTTGGGCACCACCGGCTGCAGCGTGAGTGCGCTGAAGGCGAGCGTGGGCCTTTGCTGGCGAGCCGCCTCGGCGGCTTCAGCCAGCAGGTTGTTGGCGATGAGGGACTTGAGGTCGGGCGCGCGCGCGCCGAACACCGGCGTCAGGTCCAGCACCTGGTCGTCCAGGACCACGCCATAGGAAGGCACCGACGCGTTCAAGAAGCTGATGAGTTTCATGGTTTGAAGAGAGGTTGGAGAAGAACAGCGCCGCCCCTGGGCTGCGCGCGGGGTTGCGTCAGACGCGCTGGTCGGCCGCCATGCGCTCGGCCATTTCGCGGGTCCGCTCGGCACGGGTCTGCAGACGCGGTGCGCGGCGGGCGATGGCGTCCGACTGGGCGATGATTTCCGCGTCGCTGCGCGAGAAGTCGATGGGCTCGCGCAGTGGCTGGTCGCAGTACCACTGGGTGTGCATGAAGAGTTCGAGGCGGTTGCCTTCCGGGTCACGGCAGTAGATGGAGATGGCATTGCCATGGGTCACCGGCTGCATGTCGCTGGCGCCATGGGCCAGCAGGCGGTCGTGGTATTTGCGCAGCGCTTGCAGGTCGGGTACCAGCAGCGAGATCTGGTTGATCACGTTGAAAGGCAGCGGATCGGGCCGGCCCGACATCAGCACGATCTGGTGGTGGTCCTCGGGATTGCGGCTCAGGAACACGATCTCGGTGGCGCCCAGCCGGCCGGTGTCGGTCTGCGTGAAACGCAACGCGTCCTTGTAGAACGCGGCCATGCGCTGCATGTCGCTCACGAAGAACCCGAAGTGGCTGAAGCACAGGTCGTTGGTCGGCTGCGATCCTTGCGCGACAGGGGTCGGCGTGGACGACAGCGGTGTGGATGAAGTGTTCATGGTGGTGAGGTGGACAGGAATTTCTGAAGTCGGCGGTTGGTGGCGTCGATGTGTTGCCGCACGGCCAGTGCCGCCGCGGCGCTGTCGCGCCGGCTCATGGCCTGCAGGATCAGCTCGTGTTCCTGGTGCGCGTCGTGCAGTGTTTCGCCGAACAGCGGCCGCCCCGAGGTGGCCACGAAGAAGTCGCTTCGGTCGCCCATGCGCTCGACCACTTCGGTGACCGACGGAGAACGCGCCATGCGCCGCAGCTCGCTGTGGAACACGCGGTTCAGACTGCGGTACAGCCGCGCCAGCTCGAGCTGGGCCAGCTTCTGGTTCTGCAGCCCGCCGATCTGCTGCGACACCACCTTCAGCTTGATCAGGTCTTCATGCGAGGCGCGCTGCGTGGCCATCTCGGTGATCAGCGCTTCGCCGAACGCGAACAGGCGGTAGAAATCGCCGATCTCCTCGCTGCCGTACGAACGCACCTGGCAGCCGACCTGCGGCACGATCACCACGAAGCCGTCTTGTGCCAGTCGCTTGATGCCGTCCATGACCGGCTGCCGGCTGACCGACAGCTCTTGTGCGATCTCGTCGATCGGCAGCCATTCGCCGGGCAGGTAGGCCGACTC
>JAQGMQ010000712.1 GCA_028292305.1 Rhodoferax sp. | reverse complement strand
CTGCCGCGCATGATGGAGAAGATGGAAAACCTGGGCGCCAAGAAATCGGTGGTCGGCCTGGTCATTCCCACGGGTGATTCGTTCAACCTGGACGGCACCTCGATCTACCTCACCATGGCCGCGGTGTTCATCGCCCAGGCCACCAACACGCCGATGACGCTGAGCCAGGAGATCACGCTGCTGGCGGTGCTGCTGCTCACGTCGAAGGGCGCGGCGGGCGTCACCGGCAGCGGCTTCATCGTGCTGGCGGCCACCTTGTCGGCCGTGGGCCATGTGCCCGTGGCCGGCCTGGCGCTGATCCTGGGCATCGACCGCTTCATGTCCGAAGCCCGCGCGCTGACCAACCTGGTCGGCAATGGCGTGGCCACCATCGTGGTTGCCAAGTGGACCGGCGAACTCGACGAACGCCGCTTGCACGCCGGGCTCAACAACGAAACCTGGGTTGAAGCCGATGCGCCCGAAGTCCTGCTCGACCAGAAGGCCGACGTGTTGAGCGGCGCCGCGGTGCGCCCGGCGCGTTGATGCCTTGATGGTGCAGCCGGCACGCGAGGCCGGCCCCAAGCAAAACCGGCCCCACAGGCCGGTTTTTTTACGCGCGCAGGCGCCCGTGTGATCCTGCGCCTCAGCCGGTCTGTGTGTCCGCTGCCGGCGCCGCCGGCGCCGCAGGTGCCGCGCCGAACAGCGCCTGCCGGGCTTCGTCGCTGAGCACCGGTGCGCGCAACTCCTTGCCCAGCGCCAGCCCGCGTTTCACGGCCGGGCGTTGCGACACCTGGTCGTACCAGCGCTGCACATGCGGGAAATCCTTCAGCGCCACCTTCTGCGCGCGGTGGATGCGCACCCAGGGCAGGATGGCGATGTCGGCGATCGAATAGTCGGCACCGGCCACGTGCTGGCCGGTGCGCTCGAGCTGGGTGTCGAGCACGCCGTAGAGCCGGTGCACTTCCTTGCCATAACGCTCAATGGCATAAGGAATCTTCTCGGCCGCGTAAGCCAGGAAGTGACCGTTCTGCGCCGCCATGGCGCCGAGCCCGCCGACCTGCCACATCAGCCATTGCAGCGCCTCGTGGCGGCCACGCACATCGGTGGTGAGGAACTTGCCGGTCTTCTCGGCCAGGTACATCAGGATGGCGCCACTCTCAAAAAGCGCGATCGGCGTGCGGCCCTGCGCGGGCTGCGAATCGATGATCGCCGGCATGCGGTTGTGCGGGCCCATCAACGCCATGAACTCCGGCGTGAACTGTTCACCCCGGCCGATGTTCACCGGCACCATGCGGTAGGGCAGGCCGCATTCCTCCAGCATGATGGAGACCTTCCATCCATTGGGCGTGGGCCAGTAATGCAGCTCAATCATTTCCATTCCCTTGCGGCGCGAGGTGCCGACCGGAGCGTGTTTTCCGGGCGACGCTGTGTTTCAGCACGCAGTATTTCATGCTTCACGTGTCGCCCTGTTTGAATACCGTAGCGCCATTGCATCAAAGGTGGACGAATGTTTCCCCCGCACGCAACGTTTCGCGAACGGCTCAGGCCGACAGGCGTCGGAGCCGCTCTGCGCTAGCAGGTTCCCGCGGTGCGGCACAATCATTCGCATGAGACAAAGTTCCGTTCACTATTTGCCGGGCGCGCAGCCCCTGGTACTGGATTCGCCCCACAGCGGCGTGGCGTATCCGCCCGATTTCGACTACGCCTGCGACCTGGCCGTGCTGCGCCAGGCCGAAGACACCCATGTCGAAAAACTCTACAGCTTTGCGCCAGCGCTCGGTGTCGCCTGGGTCGAGGCGCATTTTCCGCGCAGCTACCTGGACGCCAACCGCGACACCACCGAGATGGACGAGAGCCTGCTCGACGCGCCCTGGCCGCACCCCGTGGCCACCGACCCGCAGGTGCTGCAAAAAGTGCGCCTGGGCAAGGGCCTGATCTGGCGCACCACCGACGATGGCGTGCCGCTCTACAACCGCAAACTCTCGGTGGCCGAGGTCGAAGACCGCATCGCCAACTGCTGGGAGCCCTACCATGCGGCCGTCGCCCAGGCCATCGAAGCGGCCCATGCGCGGCACGGCTACAGCATCCACCTGAACTGCCATTCGATGCCGGCCGTGGCTTCCGAGTTCGCCACCGGTTTCCCCGGCGAGAAACACGCCGACTTCGTGATCGGCGACCGCGACGGCAGCACGGCCGCGCCGGCCTTGTCGCAACTCGTCTGTGACCACCTCAAGGGCCTGGGTTATGACGTGGCCCACAACCACCCGTACAAGGGCGTGGAGCTGGTGCGCCGCTACAGCCGCCCGGCCGCGCACCGCCACAGCATCCAGGTCGAGATCAACCGCAAGCTCTACATGAACGAGGAAACGCTGCAGCTCACCGAGGGCTTCGGCCCACTGCAGGACAGCCTGCGTTCGCTGGTGGCGCTGCTGCTGGCCACCGACCCGAGGGCGCTCTGATGGACCGCGTCGATTGTGTGGTGGTCGGTGCCGGCGTGGTCGGCCTGGCCGTGGCGCGCGCGCTGGCCTTGCAGGGCAGGGAAGTGATGGTGCTGGAAGCCGCCGACGGCATCGGCACCGGTACCAGTTCGCGCAACAGCGAAGTCATCCACGCCGGCATCTATTACGCCTAAGGTTCGCTGAAGGCCGAGCTGTGTGTCGAAGGCAAGGGCCTGCTCTACGCCTACTGCGAGGCGCGCGGCATTCCGCACCGGCGCTGCGGCAAACTCATCGTGGCCACCGACCCGGCGCAGATGGCGCAGCTGCAGGGCATCATCGCCAAGGCCGCGGCCAACGGCGTGCCCGACCTGGTGCTGTTGAGTGCCGAAGAGGCCCGCGCCATGGAGCCGGCGCTGACCTGCGTGGGCGCCGTTTATTCGCCGAGCACCGGCATCGTCGACAGCCACGCGCTGATGCTGGCGCTGCAGGGCGACCTGGAAAACGCGGGCGGCATGGTGGTGCTGAACACCCCGTTGTCGCATGCGCAGTGCGGCACGCGGTCGATCGTCCTGACCGCCGCGGACGGCACCGCACTGGAGGCCACCACCGTTGTCAACGCCGCCGGACTTGCTGCCCAGGCGCTGGCCCGGCGCTTCGAAGGCCTGCCGGCCCAACACGTGCCGCCGAGTTATTACGCCAAGGGCAACTACTTCACCCTGGCCGGGCGCGCGCCGTTCTCGCGGTTGATCTACCCTGCGCCCGAGGCCGCCGGCCTGGGCGTGCACCTGACGCTCGACCTCGGCGGCCAGGCCAAGTTCGGGCCCGACGTGCAGTGGGTCGATTCACCCGACGACCTGGTGGTGGACCCGGCCCGCGGCGACGCGTTTTATGCCGAGGTGCGCAAGTACTGGCCGGGCCTGGCGGAGGGCGCGCTGATCCCCGGGTATGCCGGCATCCGGCCCAAGATCCAGGCGCCGCACGAGCCGGCGCATGACTTCATGATCCAGGGGCCGGCGGTGCACGGCATGCCGGGTCTGGTGAATCTGTTCGGCATCGAATCGCCTGGCCTCACCAGTTCGCTGGCCATCGGCGCGCGGGTGGCAGAGATGTTGCTTTAACCAGGGCATGCCCCTTCAAACCATCGATTGCGCCTGGCTGCTGGCCGACCCCGGCACGGCACCGGCCGAGGCCAACGTCCGCATCGTGGTCGACGGCGGGTTGATTGCAGCGCTGCAGCCGCTGCCCGCACCGCCGCAAGGCCCGCGCCGGCTGGCCCTGCCGGCGCTGGTCAACGCCCACGACCACGGCCGCAGCTCTCGCACCGCCACCATCGGCGCCTTCTGCCGGCCGCTCGAGGCCTGGCTGCCTTATGCCGGCGTGGTGCCCGGAGTCGACCCGTATCTCTGCGCCGCCACTTCGTTCGCACGTTCGGTGCGCCGCGGCGTGGGCCGGCTCATGGTGCACTACACGCGCGTGCAGGGCGTGGGCAGCTATGTCGACGAGGTGCAGGCGGTGTGCCGCGCCGCGCGCGACGTGGGGGTGCAGATCGGCTTTGCGGTGGCGATGCGCGACCGCCACGGCATCGCCTATGCCGACGACGCCACGGTGCTGGCGGCGCTGCGCCCCGGGATCCGTGATGCCGTGGCCGCGCGGCTGGCCACCCGGCCGGTAGCGCCGGCGCAGCAGCTGGCGCTGGTGGACGCGGTGGCGCAGATGGTGCGCGAGGCCGATGGCGGCAGCCTGGTGCCGCACGCCACCGTGCAATACGGGCCAACGGCGGTGCAGTGGTGCAGCCCGGCGTTGCTGCAAGCCATTGCCGAGGCCTCGGCTGGCAACGGCCGGCCGGTGCACATGCACCTGCTGGAAACGAAGTACCAGCGCGCATGGGCCGATGCGGTGCATCCCGAGGGCATCGTCGCCTACCTCGATGGCATCGGCCTGCTGAGCCCGCGGCTCACGCTGGCGCATTGCGCCTGGGCCCGGCCCGACGAGCTGGCCCTGCTGGCCGCACGTGGCGTGACCATCGCCGTCAACACCAGTTCGAACCTGGCCCTGAAGTCGGGCATCGCGCCCGTGCCGGAGATGCTGCGCCAGGGTTGCCGGCTGGCGATGGGGCTGGACGGTTCCGCGCTGGACGAAGACGACGACGCGCTGCGCGAGATGCGGCTGGGCTATCTGTTGCACCGCGGCTGGGGCTTCGATGAAACCCTGACCCGCGCCCAGCTGTGGGCTTTTGCCGCGCGCCATGGCCGGCACAGCGTGCAGGGCGCACAGCCCACGGGCGCACCTGCGGGTGGCCGCATCGCGGTGGGCGAACCGGCCGACCTGCTGCTGCTCGACTGGGACGCGCTGGACGACGAAGACGCCCTGGTGCCCGGCATCGACCCGCTCGATCTGCTGCTGGCCCGCGGCAACGCCAGCCACATCGACAGCGTCATCGTCGGCGGCCGCAGCGTGGTGCAGGGCGGCCGCGTGATCACCGTGGACGAGCCCGCATTGCGCACCGCGTTGAACGATGAAGCGCGCAAGGCCATGGCTGCGCAGGGAGGCAGCCACGCCTGGCGCGAAACGCTGGACGCGCTCAGCGCCGACCTCGCCCCTTTCTACCAGCGCGGCCTGCACTGCGGCTGCTGCTGATCCACCACCACCCACTTGAAAAACCCCATGCCCCAACACCACCAGCTTTCATCTTCGCCCGAGACCGTGCACTGGGGTTTCTTCGACGCCGCGCTGCCGCCGGTGCTGACCGTGGCCTCGGGCGACACCGTCACGCTGCATTGCGTCTCCGGCGCGCCCGAAGACATGCCCGGCGCGCCCTATGCGGTGCTGCCCGAGCTGCGTGCCATCCACGAACGCATCAAGCCGCGCATGCGGGGCCATATCCTCACCGGGCCGGTGGCGGTGCAGGGCGCCATGCCGGGCGACATGCTCGAAGTGCGGGTGCGCGCGGTCGAGCTGCGGCAGGACTGGGGCTACAACGTGCAGCGGCCGCTGCTTGGCACGCTGCCCGAAGACTTCCCCGCGCTGCGCCGCATGCACATCCCGATCGACCGTGCCGCCAGGACCGCCACGCTACCCTGGGGCACGACGCTGCCGCTGGCGCCTTTCTTCGGCATCATGGGCGTGGCGCCGCCGCCGCATTACGGTGCGCAGAGCTCCATCGAGCCGCGCGAATACGGCGGCAACATCGACCTGAAGGAAATGCTGCCCGGCACCACGCTGCTGCTGCCGGTGTGGGCCGAAGGCGCGCTGTTTTCAGCCGGCGACGGCCATGGTGTGCAGGGCGACGGCGAGGTCTGCCTGACGGCGCTGGAGACCAGCCTGTCGGGCACCTTCGAGCTGGTGCTGCACAAGAACGCGGGGCTCAAGTTCCCGCGTGCGCTCACGCCCACGCACTACATCACCATGGGCATGCAGCCCGACCTGGACGAGGCGGCCAAGCAGGCGCTGCGCGACATGATCAAACTGATCGGCGAACTCACCGGCCTGCCGGCGGCCGACGCCTACACCCTGTGCAGCCTGGCCTGCGACCTGCGCGTCACGCAGCTGGTGGACGGCAACAAGGGCATCCACGCCATGCTGCCGCGCACCGCGCTGCCGGGCGCGAAAGCGTATCCGGCCGATGTCCGACCTGGCTGACTTGGCTGACTTGGCTGCAACGGGCGCCGGCCGTCTTTCAAACCGTGCGGTTGAACCACCACAGCGACAGTCCCGCGGCGGCGGTCGCCAGCACCGCGGCCAGCAGCGCCAGCAGGCTGGAGATCTCGGTCTCTTTCTTGTCGATCTGCATCCGCGAGCTGAGCTTCTGGTAGACCACGCGCAGACTCTCGGCCGTACCGGCATAGAAGTATTCGCCCTGCGTGGCCGCTGCCACGGCCTTGAGGCTGGGCTCGTCGAGCCGCAGGTACATGGCCCAGCCTTCGCCGCCGGGCACTTCGCCGTCCACCGTGCCCAGGCCCACCGAATAGACCCGCACGCCGTGGTTGGCCGCCATTTGCGCGGCCTCTTGTGTGTCGACGCCGGTGGTGCGGCGGCCATCGGTCAGCAGGATGATGGCGGCCGAGGCATACGAGCCGGGTGCGACGGGCGGCACGTCCTTCCTGGCCGGCTTGTCGCCCTTGGCGGCATCGTCCAGACTCTTGCCGCGGGCGCGCCGCTCGCCGAAGGTCATCTCGCCGAGGTCGATGCCTTCGTCGGGAAATATCTCGCTCAGCGAAGCCACGATGCCACTGCCCACCGCCGTGCCCATCTGCATCTGGAAGCGGTCGATGGCGGCCACCAGGTCCTCGCGGTTCAGGGTGGCGGGCTGCACCAGCTGCGCCGATCCGGCAAAGGTGACGATGCCCACCTTCACGTTCTTCGGCAACTCCTGCAAAAAGGCCTTGGCGGCCTCTTGCGCGGCCACGAGCCGGTTGGGCTTGACGTCGGCCGCGCGCATGCTGAGCGACACGTCCATGGCCAGCATGATGGTGGCGTGGTCGGAGGGCAGGGCGATGCGGGCCATGGGGCGCGAGGCGGCGAGCAGCAGCGCAGCCAGGGCCAGCAGGAACAGCGCTGGCGGCACGTGGCGGCGCCAGTGCAGGCGGCCCATGGCCTGCTGCACCAGCGACACGCTGGAATAACGCAGCAGCCGCGTCTTCTTGCGCCGCAGCAGCCACACATAGGCGACAACCAGCAGCGGCAGCGCCAACAGCAGCCACAGATACTGGGGCCAGAGAAAAGTCATCGGAAGCTGCATGTTTCCCTCATGACACGTTGCCGTTCCGTGGCCGGCGGGCCGCGGGTGCCCGCAGCCGTTGTGGCCTCGGAGCCATTGTGGACCGGTCGCAGGATTCGTGCCCACCCGCGTGCCCAAAGGCCAATCTCCGGCACGGGCCAAGGCCGGCGATTTTTTTGCGTCAAGATGTCTCCACAGCTTTTTTATAGTCGAGTTGGTATACATTGAAAATGCGCGGCCGGTGCAGTCCTGCCGGCCA
>JAQGMQ010000693.1 GCA_028292305.1 Rhodoferax sp. | reverse complement strand
GCGAGCGTTGACCCGCTGCGTGGGATCCGCCTCTGACGCTACGGATACCCTGCGGTTCTCGGATTCGGCGGGGTCCGAATACCGGGACGCGTCGCTGCGCTCGCTACCGGTCAGCATCCGCTGACTTGTCCCCTCTCCCGCGTGCGGGAGAGGGTCAGGGTGAGGGTCGGCTGGTCGCGCGGGGACGTCAATCACCACCCTCACCCCAGCCCTCTCCCGCACGCGGGAGAGGGAGCAATACCACGGTAGCTAGCGCAGCGAAGCGTCCGGTATTCGGTACCCGGACCCTCCCCACCCTCCTCTAAATGCGCCGAGGAGCGGAGGGTTTGGCGGATCGGGGCTGGCGTTGTTTGAGCCGCAGGCGAGTTTAGCCAGACCCCGCCGAAGCTGAGCACCGCAGGCTCCCGCAGCGAAGCGCAGGGCGCAGTTAGTGGGGGCGCTTTCTTTTCGTGAGGTTTCTTGTGCGCACAAGAAATGCCACTCGCCGGTGCGGCTACCGGCCAGCAACGTCAACCGACGTTGACAAATCAATCAGCCTTGACAACCGAACCAAGCCCTTCGACAAGCTCAACACAAACGGCGGGCGCGCCAAACTCCAAAACCTCACCCCACCCCCACCGCACAAGCCCGAATCAACCGCGTCTCCTGCGCCGTGATCAAATGCCCCGAAGCCTTCAAATACGCCCCAAAATCCGGATGCGTATCCCTGGCCCGGCAACGCCGCTCGTAGTCCGCCAGATCGTCATAACCCCACAAATGCACGAACTGGTTCTGCGGCCCGACCAGGCTGGTGTAGAAGCCCACCGGGTGGCCCAGCGTCTCCAGCAAAATCGGCATCGCCAGACGGTCGAACACCTCGATGAACTCCGGCATCTTGCGCAGGGCGATGGTGTAGATGCGGTGGTCGACCAGTGGCTTGGCCATGTAGCTGGCGAGCGTTTTCATGCCGGCACCTTTTGCTGCAGCGGCCGCAGCACCGGCACCAGCAGCGGCACCTCGAGCGTGCGTGCCTTGTCGGCGATGTGGTTGCCCGTGACATAGCCAAACGTCATGTTCGGCCCGTGGGTGATGCCCGCGCCCGGGTAGTTGCCGCCCATGATGCTGGCGCGGTCGTTGCCCACGGCGTACAGGCCTTCGATCGGCGCGCCGTCACGCTTCAGCACTTCGCCCACCACGCTGGTCTTGATGCCGTCGAAGGTGCCCAGGTCGCCCATCACCAGTTTCACGGCATAAAACGGGCCTTGCGCAACCGGCGCTACACACGGGTTGGGCTGGTGCGCGGCGTCGGCCAGGTAGCGGTTGAACGACGTCGTGCCGCGGTGAAATTCGGTGTCGTCGCCGTGCGTCGCGCCCAAGTTGTAGGCGGCCACGGCGGCTTCCAGTCCGGCTGCATCGATGCCGGCATTCTTCGCGAGTTCGGCCAACGTCTCGCCCTTCAGCAGATAGCCGTTGCGGAGGTGTTTGCCCAGCGGCATCGGCGCAGGTTTGACGAAGCCCAGGCCGTATTTGGCGAGCGTGGGTCTGTCGCACACGAGCCACATGGCCGTCTCCTTCTGGCCTTCGCAGGCGCGGGTCAGGGCGGCGCCCACGTCGTGGTACGAGTTCGACTCGTTGGTGAAGCGCCGGCCGTTCCTGAGCACGCCGATCACGCCGGGTTTGTAGCGGTCGAGCAGGTGCGGGAACACGCCGAATTCACCATTGGCGTAGGGCACACGCGAGACCGGCATCCACGCGGCCGAATCCTTGAAGCGGATGTCGACCGTGGCGCCCAGCGCTTCGGCCATGTTCAGGCCGTCGCCGGTGTTGCCCAATGGCGTGGGCGACAGGTGTTCGCCGCCGCGTTGCACATGCGGATAGGCCTGGGCGATGCGTTTCACGTCCTGCGGGAAGCCGCCGCAGGCCAGCACCACGCCATGTCTTGCGGTGATGACACGTTCGCCGTCCACCCCGGCCACACGCACGCCGGTGGCCCGGCCGTCCTGCATCAGCACCTCGCGCACGGGGCTGCTGGTCAGGATCGGAATGCCCAGCTTCAGCGCCGAGGCCGCCAGCCGCGCTGCCAGCGCGTTGCCGCTGGTCACGTTGATGCCGCGGCGGTACAGCAGCAGTTCCTTGATGTGCGTCACCAGGCGCCTGGCCACGTAGAGGAACGAGGTCAGCGACTTCGTGGCCTGGAAGAAATGCTTCAAGTCGGCATTCGATGAATTGAACATCATGCCGATGAAGGTGATGGTCTTCAGCGGCGGTTTCAGGCGGGCCATGTCCTTGCCCAGGCCGCGGATGTCGTAGGGTGCCGCCAGGATCGAGCGGCCCACGTCGACGCCGCCGGCCGCGTCGGGGTGGTAGTCGGGGTACAGGGTCGGCACGAAATGCATCTCGGTTTCGCGCGCGAAGAACTCGACCATCTTGGGCCCGTTCTCGATGAAGGCTTCAACGGCCGCTTCGTCGTAGAACTTGCCGGTCTGGTCACGCATGAAGGTGCGCACGGCTTCCACGCTGTCAGCCGGGTTCTGCTTGCGGCCGTGCGGCCCCAGGGGGATCCACAGCACCCCACCGGACAGCGCGGTGGTGCCGCCGAAGACGGGTTCCTTCTCGACCACCACCACGTCGAGCCCGCGCTTGTTGGCGGTGATGGCAGTGGCGAGGCCGGCGGCGCCGGAGCCGACGACCACGAGGTCGCATTCAAGGTTGTTGTGGTTCATGTCGCTTGTCTCCTCAGGATTGATTGAAGCCGGGCCGGGGGACCATGTCCATGAGCATGGAACTCATGCCGCCATCGACCATCACCTCGGCGCCGTTCACATAGGCCGAGCGGGGGCTGGCCAGGAACAGTGCCACGTCGGCGATGTCCTGCGGCTCGCCGACACGCCGGCTGGCGGTGACGGCGGCGCGCTTCTGCTCGAAGCCGGGCTCCTCGTAGAACCTGGCCGACAACGCGGTGCGGATCATGCCCGGGCAGATGGCGTTGCTGCGCACACCCTCGGGTCCCCACTCCACCGCCATCTGGCGCGAGAGCAGCAACACGCCGGATTTGCTGGCGCTGTAGGCCCCGCTGCGGGCCTGCGGGAAGCGCGCCGAGATGGACGCCACGTTGACGATGCTGCCCTGCCCCGCGGCGCGCATCGGCCTGGCGAAGGTACGGGCGCAGAGCAGGTAGCCGGTGAGGTTCACGGCCAGCACGGCGTTCCATTCGTCGAGGCTGACTTCGTCGAGTGTGCCGGCGCGCAGGTAGCCGGCGTTGTTGACCAACGCGTAGCAGTCACCCAGTGTTGACTGCACCCGTGCCGCGGCCTCGGCCACGCTGGCTTCGCTGGCTGTGTCGCAGGCGATGCCGATGGCCACATGGCCCAGCGCCGTGAGCTCGGCGGCGCGCTGGGCACAGCCTTCGGCATCGCGGTCGAGCAGCGCCACGGCCGCGCCGGCTTCGGCCAGCCCCTTGGCCACGGCGGCGCCGATGCCGCTGGCGGCGCCGGTCACCACGCCTACCTTCCGGGCCAGGCCCAGCCAGTGTTCAGTCATCGCTCGTCTCCTTTGTTCTGGCCTGATTCTGGGTTTGGCGGGTGTTTTCCGAGTTGACGATTCCCGCGAAGACTTGGACAATTCGGGCGAAACAGCCATGCACAAATCCACCACGCAAAACGACGCGCCGCGCTGATGGCCAGGACGATTCCAAACTACGCGCTGTACGGTGACCAAGCCCAGCCGGGCTGGTCGAACTCGTTCAATTTCGAGTGGATTCCGCAACGGTCGGCACCCTACAACTGGGAAATCCAGCCACATGTGCACGACGCTTTCATCCAGCTGCTGTACCTGACCGAAGGCGGCGTCGACGTGCAGTTCGACAACGTGCGACAGCAACTGTCGGCACCCGGCCTGCTGCTGGTGCCGGCGGGCACGGTGCACAGCTTTCATTTCGAGCGCGACACCAACGGCCCGGTCATCACCGCGACCCAGAAGCCACTCGAGTCGCTGGCCGCGGTGGTGATGCCCGACCTGGTGGCCACCATCCGCACGCCGGCCGTGATCGCGCTGGACAGCAGCACGCGCTACACCGAGGCGTTGATGCCGCTGTTCCTGGCGGTGGAACAGGAGTCGCGCATCCATGCGCGCGGCCAGGTGGCGGCCGGCATGTCGCTGTTGACGGCGCTCCTGGTGCAGGTGGCCCGCATCGGCGAAAGCCACCACCCGACCACCACGCCGGTGCATTCGCGCAAGGCGGCGCAGATCGAACGTTTCCGCGCGCTGCTCGACGCGCGGTTTCGCACGCGTTGCTCGGTCGAGTCCTATGCCGACGAACTGGGCGTGACGCCGGGCCAGCTGACCCGCCTGTGCCGCGAGGTGCTGGGCATGTCGAGCCTGGACGTGATCAACGCCCGCGTGATGCACGAGGCGCAGCGCGACCTAGTGTATTCGACCATCACCATCCAGCAACTGGCCGCGGCACTGGGCTTTGAAGACGAGGCCTATTTCAGCCGCTTCTTCCGCAAACACAGCGGCCAGACGCCGCGCGAGTTCCGCCGGCTGGCGCTGGAGCAGGTGGCCCAGCCCTGACGCCACACCCGGCGTCTGGCGCGGCGGCGCCGCTGTAGGAGCGACCTGACGGCACGTCGGGCACCACGCTCGCTGCAGCGGCAGGCCCGGCGGCGCAACATGCGCGATGTCGTGAAAGGAATTTGCATGAACACCGCAACCAGCACCCCAGCCACCCGCCCGATGGAGACCACGGACGGATCCCACCAGCCCGCCGATGGCGCCGACGTGGGCGGCATCCCGGCCAATCTGCAGCATGGGCTGTTCGACGACGATGCGGCCAGCGGCACGCCTGCCGCCGGCGAGCCGCTCGACGCCGATTGGTCCACGCAGGAGGCCGCCGCCAAGGGCGACCACGAGCCCGACGCCAGCACCGGCAAGGCCCCCACCGAGCGACGCGAACCGGGTCACATCGACTCGGCCCTGGAGTCGCTGGGTGAAGCCATCAGCGAGCCGGTACGCGAGGCGGCAGAGGAAATGTGGGACACCGTCGACTCCGGCAAGCCACGCAAGGAGGGCAGATGATGGGCAATGAATACACCACGGCCGAGCCCTCGCCCGCCGAGGTCGCGGGCATGCACGGCCCGCTGGTGATCGAGTTCGGCGACAAGTACTGCGTCATCTGCAGCGCCGCCCGCCCGGCCATCGAGAAGGCCATGAACACCCGGCCCGACGTCAAGCTGCTGAAGATCGCCGACGGGCGCGGTCGGCCCCTGGGCCGCTCGTTCGGCGTCAAGCTGTGGCCGACGCTGGTGTTTCTGCAGGACGGCCAGGAAGTGACGCGGCTGGTGCGGCCGATGGACGACCAGCCGATCGCGATGGCGCTGGATTCGTTGGCGCCGCTGCTGCGCACCACCTGACCAGGTTTTTGGTCGTTTTACCCATGTTTTCTAGGTTGAAACCATAAGTAACTTTCCGCCGACCTTGCGGTATCTTAAGGAACTCGCGAGCGTCAGCAAAAAGCAGATCGATGAGAAGTAAGAAGACCCTGAGGTCTTGCCGGCGCGGGCGCACGACAAGAACCAACAGGAGATTCCCGGTGTCTTACGAACCGCTTCCCATCGACTGCATCAAGAACAATTCCTGGGGCTACAGCCTGATCAACAGCGTGGCGTTCCACCCCAGCGAAGACTTGTTCTGCGCGGCGTTTTCGTCGGTCAACCAACTGATCAACTTCAGGATCGACCAATTCGGACAGGCACGTGTCAGCCAGGTGATCAAGGCACCGGAGGCACTGCTCGGAGGTCCGCAGCATGTGGTGTTCACGCCCGACGGGCACAACATCATCGCCGTCAATTGGAGCAGCGAAGCGTTCACCATTTACCGGCGCGAAGCACAAACACAAGCGCTCTATGGATCGCGGCCCGTCGCCTGCATTCCCTTTCC
Source organism: Rhodoferax sp. (assembly GCA_028292305.1). Classification (GTDB taxonomy): domain Bacteria; phylum Pseudomonadota; class Gammaproteobacteria; order Burkholderiales; family Burkholderiaceae_C; genus Rhodoferax_B. Next base: position 6,517 of record JAQGMQ010000693.1, on the reverse strand, counting down.
GGCGCCGCTGGCGGGCTTCAAGCCGCACGGCATGGATATCTCGCCTTCCGGCAAGCTGCTGACGGTGGCATTCGGCTGGATCACAGAGCATAAGAAAGCCATCGGCTTGTTCAGCCTTGGCGACGATGGCACCAGCCTTCGCCTGCTCGACTCGATGCAGGAAGAGCAGTTGCCCGGCGTACCCAAAGGCATCGCCTTTTCGCCAGACGAGACTTGCCTGCTCGTGACCTATGCGGACATGAATTGCATCTGCATCTACGAATTCGATCGCCAGACGGGTGTGTCCGATCCGGTGCCGAAACAGATCTTCGAGGGCACGACCACCCGCCTGTTCCGCCCCGAAGACATCAAGCTGTCCCGCGACGGAAGCAGCATCACGGTGTCGAACAGCGAGGCGGATTGCGTCGCGTCCTATGCCTTCGACCGCGCGAGGAACCGCATTACCGAAATCACCCCGACCCAGGTGCTCGAGAACCCGGATGCCCATTTGAAATTTCCCCACGGCATTGCGTTCTCACCCAATGGCGCCTTGCTGGTGGTCAGCCAGTTCGGTCCGCTGCCGGTGACGAGCAACGGCAACATCGTTTTCGGCAAGGACACGCCGCGCCGACAGGCCCGGATCAACATCTACCGGCACCAGCATGCCCATCCTGCGCTGAAGAGTTCGCCTTGGCGCCGCTCCTGGTCATCGCTGATGCGCATGATCGGGCCGCGTTAGACGGCGCCTTCCACGGCCAGTTCAGCCCTCGGCAGCCACAAAGTGCCGCGCCGGCATCACCGCCACCTCGGCCGCGATGATGGGCGCGAAGCCCATCTGATCCAGCACGTCGCGCTGCAAGTCAACACCTGGTGCCAATTCGAACAGCTCCACTCCGCCGGCCATGAGCCGGAAGCTGGCCCGCTCGGTGAGGTACAGCACCTCCTGTCCGCGCACCAGGCCCTGCGGTCCGCTGTAGGTGATCTGCTCCACCTGCGGCACGAGCTTCTGCACGCTGCCTTGTTGCAGCACACGCAGTTGGCCGTCGCCGGTGGCCAGCTTCACGCCCTTGGCGGAAAACGTGCCGCAGAAGACCACCTTGCGCGCGTTCTGCGCGATGTCGATGAAGCCGCCGGGGCCGACGGTCAGGCCACCCAGGCGCGACACGTTCACGCTGCCCAGCGCGTCGAATTCACCGAAGCCCAGAAAGGCCACGTCGAGCCCGCCGCCGGCATAGAAGTCGAACTGCGTGGCCGCGTCCAGCATGGCGCTGGCGTTGCGGGCGTAGCCGAACAACACGCCGTCCATCAGCGTCCCGCCGTAGGTGCCGTGTTCGATGGTCTGGTAGATGCGGTCCATCTGGCCGCGCCGGGCCAGGAGCTTGGCCACGGCATCGGGCACACCCACACCGTAGTTCACCACCGGACGCGCCTTGCCGGTGTTGAAGATTTCTTCAGCGGCGCGCCGGGCGATGGCCTGGCGCTCGCTGAAGGCTTCGGGCGGCACGGCGTTTTCGGCCGCATGGTCGGCGCGTTCGCTGGTGGCGCGGGCCTCGCCGGTGAGTTCACCGCTGAAGGCCGGGTCGAACGGGATCGCATAGCTGGTCTGCTGGTCGGGGTCGACCACGATGGCATCGACCCAGGCCGCGGGGATGCGCACCTCGCGGGCTTTCAGCGCGCCGCGCGGCAGCCGTTCCTTGACCTGCACGATCACCTTGCCGCCGCTGGTGCGCGCGGCCAGCGCGAGCGATTGCGCGTCGAGGTTGGCGGCTTCGTGTTCGAAGCTGATGTTGCCGTCTTCATCGGCCGCGCTGGCCCGCACCAGCGCCACATGCACCGGGAAGGGCTTGTAGCGCAGGTATTCCACGCCGTCGACCTCGGTGACCTCGGCCAGGTCTTCCTGCGCTGACTTGTTCATCTTGCCGCCGCCCAGCCGCGGGTCGCACACGGTGCCCAGGCCCACGTGGGTGAACAGCCCGGGCCGCGCCCCGCCGATCTCGCGCAGCAGCTGCGACGACACGCCGCCGGGCAGGATGTAGGCTTCGATCTTTTCGCGTTCGGCCAGCTGCTGCATGGCCGGCGACCAGACCCAGTGTCCGCCGATGACCCGCTTGACCAGGCCTTCGTGGGCAAAGCAGTTCATGCCCTTGCTCTTCTTGTCGCCGATGCCGAGCGCGTGAACCACGGTGAGCCGTTTTGGCTGCTGCGTGGCCAGGTAACGTGCCTGCACGGCTTCGAACAGGTGCGTGGCTTCCATCAGGCCACCGCCGCCGCCCATCAGGCCCACGGTGTCGCCGTCGCGGATCAGCGCCACGGCCTCGGCCGCCGTCATGAATTTGGAGGTCATCGCCCAGTCCTCAGCGGTTGAGCTCGAACAGCGCCGCGCCTTTTTTCATGACCATCTTGGCGATCACGGTGCGGTGGATTTCGCTGGTGCCGTCGAAGATGCGGTAGATGCGCGCGTCGCGGTACTAACGTTCGATCGGCAGTTCCTTGCAGAACCCCATGCCGCCGAAGATCTGCACCGCGCGGTCGACCACGCGGCCCAGGGTTTCGGCGGCGTGCACCTTGACCATGGCGATGTGGGTGCGCGCGTCCATGCCCTCGTCGAGCATCCACGCGGCGTGCAGCACCATCCAGCGGGCGGCGTTGATCTCGATCACGCTGTCGGCCAGCATCTGCTGGATCATCTGGAAGTCGCCGATCTTCTGGCCGAACTGCTTGCGTTCGCTGGCGTATTCGTTCATTAGCTCGAGCACGTGGCTGGCCTTGCCCACGGCACGCGCGCCCACCTGCGCCAGGCGCACCACGTTGAGCGCGCCCATGGCCAGCTTGAAGCCCTGGCCTTCGTCGCCGAGCAGGGCCAGCGGCTCGAGCGGCACGTTGTCGAAGAACAGTTCCAGGTGCGGCGTGCCGCGGATGCCCATCATCTTCTGGTCCTTGCCGATGGTGAAACCGGGCAGGCCCTTGTCGACCATGAACATCGAGATGTCCTTCTCGCCGGTCTTGGCCGAGACCAGGAAGAAGTCGCTCCATTCGCCGTCGCTGATGAAGTGTTTGCTGCCGTTCAGCACCCAGCCCGTGGCCGTCTTTTTGGCGTGGGTCTTGATGCCCTGCGCGTCCGAGCCGGCGCCGGATTCGGTGATGGCGATGGCGCAGGTGCGTTTGCCGTCGACGGTGGGCTTGAGCCAGCGCTCGACCTGTGCGCCCTTGCACTCGAGGATGGGCTCGTAGACGTTGCCGAAGGCGCGGCGGATCAGGATGTCGGTGGTGTGGCCGAACTGCTCTTCGCAGAGGATGCGGTCCACGGCCGACAGCCCACCGCCGCCGAGTGCTTCCGGGATGTTCATGGCGTAGAGGCCCAGCGCTTTCGCCTTTTTGTGGATCGCCTGGGCCTTTGATTTTTCGAGGAAACCCTCGTCCTCGACCTCGTCTTCGAGCGGCTTGAGTTCTTCCTTGATGAAGCGACGCACGGTGTCGATCATCATTTTCTGTTCGTCGCTGAGGTCAAAGTTCATGGTGTCTCCGAAGAAAAATGGGGGGAAGTCGGCGTGCGGGGCAGGGCAGCACCGCTGGATGGCAGCGATCGTACCTAAAACTGGAATGCTATTCAAGTATTGAATTTAATTCTTCTTTCATGGTAAATTCCGGCTCAGTTTTCCTCCCCGCTTCATCCTGTACGCTCGCAGCCCAGTCCACCCGACGACCCACTTGACCCCCGCTGGAGCCCCATGAACGGAATACTCGAACGCACCCTCGGCATCCTCGAACTGCTGTCCTCCCGCGGCGATGGCATCGAACTCGCGGCCATCGCCGATGCGCTGGACATCCCCCGCAGCGCCGTGCACCGCCTGCTGGCCGACCTGGTGCGCTGCGGCTATGTGCGCCAGAGCCGCGACCACGGCGAATACATGCTGACCACCAAACTGGTGTCGCTGGGCCTGAGCTTTCTGGGCAACACCGGCATCGTCGACGTGGCCCAGCCGCTGCTCGACCGGCTGGCCGAAATTTCGGGCGAGCTGGTGCGGCTGAGCGTGGTCGACGGCAGCCGCCTGACCTGGGTGGCGCGGGCGCAGGGCGCGCGGCAAGGACTGCGCTACGACCCCGACATGGGCAGCGACGCACGCATCAGCTGCTCGTCGTCGGGCCACGCCTGGATGCTGGCGCTGACCGACGAGGAAGCGCTGGCGCTGGTGGGCCAGCAGGGCCTGGGTTCGCCCGGCGAGTTCGGGCCCAACGCGCCCACGTCGCTCAAGCAACTGCTGGAACAGGTGCATGCCGCGCGCGAACGTGGCTTCAGCATCACCCACGACACCTACACCGCCGGCCTGAGCGCCATGGCCGCGCCGGTGCGCCTGCCCGGCCAGCCGCCGATGGGCATCATCAGCATCGCCGGGCCGAGCGCACGCTTCACCGACGAACGCATGCTGGCGCTGGCGCCGCAACTGCTGGATATCGCGGCGCAGATGGCCGCGGCCAGCCGCGCATCGCCGTTCTTCAACCGGAAGCCGCAAGCCCAGGCACGGCAACCGATCTACGCCCCCTGACCCTCCGCGCCCTCGGGCGCCCGTCTTTCAAAAAGGTTCGACATGTTGCCCGACTTCTCCATGGCCTATCTCACAGGCACCTCCTTCACCGCGCCCGAGGCCGTGGCCGTGGCGGCCGAAGTCGGCTACCAGCATGTGGGCCTGCGCCTGCTGCCCAATGGCGCGGGCGGCCAGTTCCAGGCGCTGATCGAAGCCCCCCAGGCCATGCGCGAAACCCTGGCGTTGCTGAAGGACACGGGCGTGGGCGTGTACGACCTCGAGATCGTGCGCATCGGCGAAGCCTTCAACGCCAACGACTACCTGCCGCTGTTCGATGCCGGCCAGCGCCTCGGCGCCCGGGCGGTGCTGGTGGCCGGCGACGACACCGATCCCGCGCGCCTGGCCGCCTCGTACGCCAGCCTGTGCGAAGCCATGCGGCCTTTCGGGCTGGATGCGGATCTCGAATTCATGCCCTGGACCGCCGTGCCCACGGCCAACGTGGCGCTGCAGGTGGTGCGCGCCGCGGGCACGCCAGCCAACGCCGGCATCCTGGTGGACGGCATCCACTTCGGCCGCTCCCACACCAGCCTGGCCGACATCGCCGCGCTGCCGCCTTCGCTGCTGCATTACGCCCAGCTGTGCGACGCCACACCCGGCACCCATTTCACCGAGGCCGAGCTGATCCACACCGCGCGCATCGAACGCCTGCTGCCGGGTGAAGGCGGCATCGACCTGACCGGTTTGTTCGCCACGCTGCCTCGTACACTCCCGGTCAGCGTGGAAGTGCCGAATGCGGTGCGCATGCCGCTGGTGGGCCCGAAGGCCTGGGCGCGCCAGTGCCTGGATGCGTGCCGCGTGTTCATCGCCGCGCTGCCACCTCCCTGAAACGACAACGAACCCATAAAAAACCATGTCTTCACACCCTTCATTCGGCCTGGCCGGCGTCATGGGCTGGCCCGTGACCCACTCGCGTTCCCCGCTGATCCACAACCACTGGATCGCGCACCACGGATTGAAGGGCGCCTACGTGCCGCTGCAGGTGCAGATCGAACTTCTGCAAGACGCGCTGCGCGGCCTGCCCGCCCTCGGCTTCGCAGGCTGCAACCTGACCATCCCGCACAAGGTCGAAGCCCTGAAATACGTGGACCGCGTCGATGAGACCGCCCGCCGCATGGGCGCGATCAACACCATCGTGGTCCAGCCCGATGGCTCGCTCAGCGGCTTCAACAACGACGGCGCGGGCTACATCCAGTGCCTGCGCGACGAACAGCCCGACTGGCGCGCCGACGCCGGCCCCGTGACCGTGCTGGGCGCAGGCGGCGCAGCCCGCGCCGTGGTGCTGAGCCTGGCCGACCGCGGCGCCAAGGAGATTCGCCTGCTGAACCGCACCTGGGCCAAGACGCAGGCCCTGGCCGCCGAATTCGGCGCGCCGGTGAAGGCGATCCCGTGGGAGCAAAGGCACGAGGCGCTGGCCGATATCGCCCTGCTCGTGAACACCACCGACCAGGGCATGCATGGCCAGCCGGCGCTCGATCTTTCGCTGGCCAGGCTGCCGAAGTCGGCGCTGGTGTCCGACGTGATCTACATCCCGCTGGAGACGCCGTTGCTGCAGGCGGCGCGGGAGCGGGGGAACCCGACGGTGAACGGTTTGGGGATGTTGTTGAACCAGGCCAGGCCGGCGTTCCATGCGTGGTTCGGGGTGATGCCGGAGGTGACGCCGGCGTTGCGGGCGGCGATCATGGCGACGTTTTGAGGGGGGCTGTTTGCTTGCCTGGTGCATCGAGACGCACCGTTCGCGCTATGGGTAGAAGGCTTTCGCGTTCGCCCTGAGCCTGTCGAAGGGTCTGGTTCGGTTGTCAAGTCTGGTTGATTTGTCAACGTCGGTTGACGCCGCTGGCCGGGAGTCGCCCGGCGGCGAGTCACCTTCTTTTGCTTCGCCAAAAGAAGCTAACGGAAGAAAAGGCGACCCGCAGTCCGGGACCCTGCGCTGCGCTGCGGGCAAACCTGCGCTGGCG
>JAQGMQ010000682.1 GCA_028292305.1 Rhodoferax sp. | reverse complement strand
GGCATCACCGAGGCCAAGAAGATCGCCGCCATCGCCCAGGCCTTTCACAAGCCCGTGGCCCCACACGACTGCACCGGGCCGGTGGTGCTGGCGGCCTCGCTGCACGTGGCCATGAGCACGCCCAACGTGGTGCTGCAGGAAGTGGTGCGCGCCTATCTCTCGGGCTGGTACCGCGACCTGGTGACGCAACTGCCGGCCGTGTCCAACGGCTTTGCCACGGTGCCGCCCGGGCCGGGCCTGGGCATGGCATTGTCGCCGGCGCTCTTGCGGCGCGACGACGTGACGATCCGCAGCAGCAAGCTCTGAACCGGTCAACCAGCGATGACACGCCTTTTCATTTCGCCTGAAACCACGCTGCGTTGCGGCGACCTGGCGGTGACGCTGGCGCCCGCGGCAGGCGGCCGCATCACCCGCCTGGTGTCGACGCGGGGCGGCACCGCAACAGACTGGCTGGTGCCGCTGGACGACGCCACGCGCGAAGCCGGCTTCGAACCGACCGCCTGGCCAAAGGCCGGCTGCTATCCGCTGCTGCCGTTTTCGAACCGCATCCGCCAGGGCGCCTTCAGTTCGGCCGGCCGCACGGCCTTGTTGCCGCTGCACCCGGGTGAGCGCCACGCGCTGCATGGCGGCGCCCAGCAACGGCCGTGGCGCATCACCGCGCAGGAGGCCGGCAGCGCCACGATGGCCTACAGCCATGACTGCGGTCAACAAGGTTGGCCGTGGTCCTACCGCGCAGAGCAGGTCGTCACGCTGGGCGAGCGCAGCCTCACGCTGGAGATGCGCGTCACCAACACCGACGATGCGGAGATGCCCTGCGGCATGGGCTTTCACCCGTACATTCCGGCTCGCTTTGCGCACCGGATCAGCTTCCAGGCCGATGCCGTGTGGGCGCCGGACGCCGAGTTTCTGGCTACTGCGCCCGAGCCCGTGTCAGCGGGCGATGACTATGCAACACCACGCGCATTGGCCGATGCGGAGCTCACGCAGTATTACGGCGCCTGGCATGGCGAAGCGACATTGGCTTCGGCCGATGGCGCGGCGATCCACCTGGTCGGTGACACTGCGCTGCGCCATCTGGTGCTGCACCGGCCCCTGGGCCGTGGCTATTTCTGCGTCGAGCCCGTGTCGCACGTGGCGAACGCGGCACACCTGCAAGCCCGGCACCCGGGCACGGGTTGGCTGCAGTTGCCACCCGGCGCCAGCGCCGCTTGCCGGATGGTGCTGCAGCTCACGGGCTGACATCAGCCCGCACCGCCCAGACGCAAAAGCGCCTGCGTGCCTTCGGAAGAAGACACACAGGCGCCTGAAATGCCCCGGCCTTGCCGGGTCCACTTCGGCTCAGGGCTTAGCCGCGAACGTTCGCGTTGAAAGCACCTTGGGCCACATCGCCAGGGAAGGAGTTGTCGATGCGTGGGGTCAGGCCGGCGCGTTGCGCATCGCGCAGTTCGACCTTGACCTGGTCACGCGTCTTCACGCTGCCTTGTGTGGCGACGGCTGCCGGATAGGCGTCGTCGGCCTTGATCAGGCTGCCATCGCGCTGGGCTTGCACCAGTTCGGCACGCACCTGGGCGCGGCTCACGCTGCTGGTTTGTGCTGGCGTTGCGGGGTAGAAGTCGTTGTCGCCAGCAAAAGCGCTCACGGCGGTCAGCGAAGCAACAGCGATCAGGGCGGAGGACAGGATCTTGGACGTGTTCATGGTAGGTTCCTTTAAAAATTAAGTATTTCCAACACATGAAAGGAACCTCGGGCCGGCCGTCCCACTCTCTGGGTAGCTGCTTGTCGAACCTGAGGTTCTTTTCATATACAGGGTTTGCAACCTTGCACTCTCTGTGAATAGCAGATAGGGCGTTAGGTTCAGCTTTTAAACTGGTTTAAACGGAACTTCTCTGTTTCGACTTTGGAAACAATGGACACACTAGAACTTCTCCGCACCTTCCGCGCCGTCGCGGCCCGCGCCAGCTTTTCCATTGCGGCCAAGGATCTCGACGTGTCCAAGGCCAACGTGAGCAAGTACGTGGCCCAGCTCGAAACCCGCCTGGGCACGCGCCTGTTGAACCGCAGTACACGCACCGTGAGCCTCACCGATGCCGGCAGCCTGCTGCTCGAACGCAGCAAGCCGCTGATCGAAATGATGGAGCTCACGCGCGACGAGCTGCAGCAACGCTCACGCGCCCCCAGCGGCCGCGTGCGCCTGACCGCGCCGCACGGGCTGGGTACGATCCAGTTGCCGGCCATGCTCGCCGACTTCATGAAGCTCTACCCAGAGGTCTGCATCAGCCTCTACCTGGACAACCGCACGGTGGACATGGTGGAAGAAGGCATCGACGTGGCGGTGCGCATCGGCCGCATCACCGACGCCAACCTCATCGTGCGCAAGCTGCGCCGCATCGAGATGGTGGTGTGCGCCACGCCCGCCTACTGGACGGAGCACGGCATTCCCTCCCACCCCGACGACCTGGCCGCGCACGACGCGCTGACCTATTCATTGATCGGCCCGCACCCTGAATGGCGCTTCCTGGTCGACGGCGAAATCCACCGCGTGCCCCTGCGCAGCCGCATGGACGCCACCGATGCCGTGCCGCTGGTGCACATGGCGCTGCAAGGCATGGGCGTGATCTGCCTGCCAAGGGTGCTGGTGCAAACGCTGATCGAGAGTGGGCAGTTGCAGCCGGTGCTGGAGGGCTGGGGACCGGACGATCTGTGGCTGTATGCGGCTTATACGCAGCGGCGGCACAACAGCGCGGCGCTGAAGGCGTTGCTGGCGTTTCTGGAGGAGCGGTGGCGGGAGGATTGAGCGCTTGGCGCTTTACGGTGGAGACATTCGGTTTCGCTGCTGGCCGGGCTCGCCCGGTAACTGCACGGCGCCGGCTACCCTGTCTGCACCCGCTGACTTATCCCCTCTCCCGCACGCGGGAGAGGGTCAGGGTGAGGGTCGGCGTGACGCGCAGGGACTTCAATCACCCCCCTCACCCCAGCCCTCTCCCGCACGCGGGAGAGGGAGCACACCGGCACGGTAGCCAGCGCAGCGACGCGTCCGGTATTCGGTATCCGGAGCCCTCCCCACCCCCCTCTAAATGCGCCGAGGAGCGGAGGGTTTGGCGGATCAGGGCTGGCGTTGTTTGAGCGCAGCGAGTTTAGCCAGACCCCGCCAAACCTGAGCACC
>JAQGMQ010000654.1 GCA_028292305.1 Rhodoferax sp. | reverse complement strand
ACGCGGCCCCCGCAGCCGCCAACGCGGCGGCGATGCGCGGCCGGTCGGCCTTGGCGCGCAGCAGGGCTTCCAGCGTGCCGGCCAGCGCCTGCACCCCCGGCGCGCCGATGTTGCCGGCCACACCTTTGAGCGTGTGGGCCAGCCGCTCGGCCGTGGCCCGGTCGTGGCCCGCCAGCGCCGTCTCGATGTCGGCCGCACACTGGCGCTGGCCGCTGATGAACTTGCGCAGCAGCGCCAAATAGAGGCCTTGCTTGCCCATCACGCGGCGCAGCCCGAGGCTGGTGTCCAGGCCCGGCACATGGGCCAGGCCTTCGGGCAGCGGCTCGGGCGCAGGGGCCGGCGTGGCCGCGCTGGCGAACTCCGGCAAATGCGCCACGGCCTCGCCCAGGCCCGCACGCGGCGTGATCCACTGGCCGATGGCGCGCCACAAGGCGTCGGGGTCGATGGGCTTGGCCACGAAGCCCTGCATGCCGGCCGCGATGCAGCGGTCGCGGTCGATCTGCATGGCATTGGCCGTCATGGCCAGGATCGGCAGCGCATCGAAGCGCGTGTCGGCGCGGATGGCGCGTGTGGCGCTGACGCCGTCCATCACCGGCATCTGCATGTCCATCAGCACCAGGTCGTAGGGGGCACTGGCGGCCAGCGCGGTGGCCACGCCCTGCACGGCGATCTGGCCGTTGGCGGCGATGTCCACCACGAAGCCGGCGTCGGCCAGCAGCTCGCTGGCCACCTGCTGGTTCAGCTCGTTGTCTTCGACCAGCAGGATGCGGGCGCCGCCCAGCACACCAAGCGCATGCAGCGCGGCCGTACGGCGAGCAGGCGGCATGGCCAGCGGCCGGGCGTGCGCACCCGATCCGTCGTGGGACGGCGGCGTGCCATGGTGGCCCAGCACCCGCATCATGGTGTCGAACAGCACCGAGGCGCTGACCGGCTTGAGCATCAGGAAGTCGATACCCGCGTCCTGCGCCGCGCGGATCACCTCCTCGCGCCCGAAGGCGGTCACGATCACCAGTTGCGGCGGCTTGAACCCGGCGTCAGCGCCCATCGGCGGCCGAGCCAGCGCGCTGATGCTTGCCGCGGCCTCGAGCCCGTTCATGCCGGGCATCTGCCAGTCGAGCATCACGATGTCGAAGGCTTGGCCACGCGCTTCGGCCGCGCGCACCGCGGCAATGGCCTCGGCTCCGCCATGGACCGCCTGCACCTCGAACGCCAGGGCCTGCAGCATTTCGCCCAGCACCTGCGCCGCGTGCGTGTTGTCGTCGACCACCAGCACGCGGCGCCCGCGCAGGTCAATGTTCGGGATGATGGCCCGGCCGCGCCGCTCGCCCAGCCCCAGCCAGGCCGTGAACCAGAAGGTCGAGCCTTCGCCCGGCGCGCTGTCGACCCCGACTTCGCCGCCCATGAGCTCGGCCAGCTTCTTGCTGATCGCGAGACCCAGGCCGGTGCCGCCGTACTGGCGTGTGGTCGAGGTGTCGGCCTGCTCGAAGCTGCGGAACAGGCGGGCGATCTGCTCTGGGGTCAGGCCGATGCCGGTGTCGTGCACCTCGAAACGCAGCAGCACCTCGGGCTGCGGGCGGCCCCAAGGCAGGCGCGCGCCGCCCGGCGCCACGGGGGCATCGGCGGCGCGTTCTTCGTCCCCGTCGGCGGCACGGCTGCCCAGCACACTCACGCCGATGTGGATCTCGCCGGCGGCCGTGAACTTGATGGCGTTGCTCACGTAGTTGATCAACACCTGGCCCAGGCGCAAGGCGTCGCCCACCAGTTGCTGCGGCACCGCGGCGCCGACGTCGCAGATCAACTCGAGTCCCTTGGCGCTGGCCTTCTCGGCGGTCAGCCCGGCCACGGTCTCCAGTACCTTGTCGAGGTCGAAGGGCGCCTGCTCGATGTCGAGCTTGCCGGCTTCGACCTTCGAGAAATCGAGAATGTCGTTGAGGATGCCCAGCAGGTGCTGGCCCGACTGCTGGATCTTGTCGACGTAGTCGCGCTGGCGGGCATTGAGATCGGTCTTCAGCGCCAGATGGCTCATGCCGATGATGGCGTTCATCGGGGTGCGGATCTCGTGGCTCATGTTGGCCAGAAACGCACTCTTGGCCTGGCTGGCCGCATCGGCGGCTTCCTTGGCTTCACGCAGCGAGGTTTCCATGGCCTTCTGCGCGGTGACGTCGGTGGCGATACCGCACAACGCGGTGGGCACGCCGTCTGCATCGCGCAGCGCGCACTTGTGCACCAGCACGTAGAGAATGCCACCCGAGGCCACCGGAATCTCCAGTTCATAAGGCGGACACGGCAGGCCCGCCAGCGCCAGGCGGTCGGATTCGATGGCGACATCCCAGACCTGAATCTGCGGCCCGAAGATGTCATTGTGCGTCAGGCCTATCAGCGACTCGCCGGGCCGGCCCACCAGCTCGGCATAACGCCAGTTGTGCATCAGGAAATGGCCTTCCAGGTCTTTCACGAAGATCGCCGTCGGCGAATGCTCCATGAAGCCCTTGACCAGAAACTGGCTGCGCTCGAGCTCCCGGATACGCGCCGCCACGCAGGCCTCGGCGCGTCCGTGGGTCTGCGCGGCCTCGAAAGCGCCGGCAAACTGCAGGCAGATCAGCCGCAGCGGTTCGATCCACGCCGCCTGCAGCCCGGCATCGGCCTGCCGGTGGTTCAGGTACAGCAAGCCCACCGGTTCGCCGCCCTGCTGCACCGGCAGGACGATGAAGGCGCGCACACCCTGCGCCAGCAACAGCGCGTCGCGCGAAAAACTGGCGTGGCTGGCCACGTCGCGCACCAGCAAAGGCTCGAACCGCACGGTCAGTTGCTCGAGCACGCCGGCCGGCACGGCGCTGCGGGCATCTTTCGGAAGCGGACTGGCTGCGGTCGACGCCTGGGCGGTTGCGTGGGCGGTGCCAGGCGCATCCACCCAGTCGCGGCCGGGCTCGAAATCGGCCCGTAGCGACCATTCGCCCTGCTCGCGCCAGAGCAGCGTGCCGTGGCTGATGCCGGTGTGTTCGTGCATCAACGCGAACAAGGTGCGCACCAGGGCCGAAGGATCGCGTTCCAGAGACAGCCTCTGGCCGGCCAGCACAACGCCCTGCAGATCCAGCGTATGCCGGACCGGGGGAGTCTGCAGTGCTACATCGCCGCCAGCGTCCATGGCCACTCCATTGGCCGGCGAACAGGACTGCCCGGCCTTCTTTAAGAAGCCCAGTCTAAGTGAAACAAATCGTCAAAAGCGCAAAATAATTGGCAACGATGCGTTACCGTCGGTTTGACAGTGCACAAACTTTCAGCGCGTGGCGATGATGAACAAGCGCGGAAACGGCAACAGCACCGTGCCATCGGGCAACGCCGGATAGGCCTCGGCCACCGCCTCGGTGTAACGCGCCAGAAAGCCGGCCTGCTGCTCCTTCGACAAGGGCTGCAGGTAGGGCCGCAGCGCCGTGCCCTTGAACCATTCGACCACCGCTTCGGCGCCGCCGGCCAGCGGATGGAAATAGGTGGTGCGCCACACGTCGACATGGCTGCAATGCGGCTGCAGCAGCGCATAGTAGAACTCTGCCGGGTGCCGCATCGGGTGCCTGGTGTCGCCGATCACGCCGGCCCAGGGCCCGTCGGCGGCCACGGCGCGCATCAGCACATGGGCCGGCTCGCCGAGGTTGTCGGGCGTCTGCACCGCCAGCGTGCCGCCGGGGTTGAGCCGGCCGGCCAGCCGTGGGTACAGCGCGGCATGGTCGGGCACCCATTGCAGCGAGGCGTTGGCCAGGATCACGTCGTAACGCTCGGCCGGGTTCCAGCTGGCGATGTCGGCGCGGTCGAAGTGCAGGCTCGGCAGGCGTTCACGCGCCGCGGCCACCATGTCGTCCGAGCTGTCCATGCCCGAGACCGCGGCCTCGGGGAAGCGCGCGGCCAGCACCTCGGTGGAATTGCCGGGGCCGCAGCCGAGGTCGATGGCGCTGCGCACCGGTGCGGTGGCGATGGCGGCCACGAGGTCGCGCACGGGCCGGGTGCGCTCGGCCTCGAAGGTGGAATACTGCTTGGCGGACCAGGTCATCGAACGTCCTTTCGGGTGGTTTTGCAAGGCCTGAAGCCTAAGCCCTGCCCGCCCCGCCGACCCATGCCGAAAGTGACTTTCGGGGTCACTTCGGCGGGTTGGCTCAGGCCGCGTCCAGAATGCGCTTCAGGTACTTGCCGGTGTGGCTGGCCGGGTTGGCCGCAATATCTTCTGGCGTGCCGACGCCCACCACGGTGCCACCGCCGGCACCGCCTTCGGGTCCCATGTCGACCAGCCAGTCGGCGGTCTTGATGACGTCCAGGTTGTGCTCGATGACCACGATGGTGTTGCCCGCGTCGCGCAGCTGGTGCAGCACCTTGAGCAGCAGGTCGATGTCGGCGAAGTGCAGGCCGGTGGTCGGCTCGTCCAGGATGTAGAGCGTCCGGCCGGTGTCGCGTTTGCTCAGCTCCAGCGCCAGCTTCACCCGCTGCGCTTCGCCACCCGACAGCGTGGTCGCGGCCTGGCCGAGCTTGATGTAGCTCAGGCCCACGTCCAGCAGCGTCTGCAGCTTGCGCGCGATGTTGGGCACGGCCTTCAAGAAGTCGAACGCCGCCTCGACGGTCAGCTCGAGAACCTGCGCGATGTTCTTGCCCTTGTAGAGCACTTCCAGGGTTTCGCGGTTGTAGCGCTGGCCCCTGCACACGTCGCAGGGCACGTACACGTCGGGCAGGAAATGCATCTCCACCTTGACCATGCCGTCGCCCTGGCAGGCCTCGCAGCGGCCACCGGCCACGTTGAAGCTGAAGCGCCCCGGGCCGTAGCCGCGCTCGCGTGCCATCGGCACCTCAGCCATCAGCTCGCGGATCGGCGTGAACAGGCCGGTGTAGGTGGCCGGGTTGCTGCGCGGCGTGCGGCCGATCGGCGACTGGTC
>JAQGMQ010000649.1 GCA_028292305.1 Rhodoferax sp. | reverse complement strand
CCAGCGTATTGACAACGAACGCCGTTGAGAGCGGCAACAGCCAGCCCCCACCCCAGCCCTCCCCCGGGAAGGGGAGGGTGCAAAACCTAGCCGCGGCCGATCATGGCAGGCGCCGCATTGGCAATTCCATAACCCCCCGCCACCGGCAGCTTGCCCAGCCGATCCAGCTTGAAGGTGCTGACCGCCGCGGCCAGTTGCGTGGCGTGGCCGTTCAGGCTCTCGGCGGCGGCGGCGCTTTCTTCGACCAGGGCCGAGTTCTGCTGCGTCATCTGGTCGAGCGCGGCGATGGCGGTGTTGATCTGGCCGATGCCCTGGTTCTGCTCGGAGGCGGCGGCGGTGATCTCGCTCAGCGTGTCGGTCACGCGCTGCACCGAGCTCACGATCTCGTTCATGGTGGCGCCGGCGTCGGCCACGAGTTTGCTGCCGCGGTCGACGCGGTCGACACTGGCGCCGATCAGATCCTTGATCTCGCGCGCGGCGGTGGCCGAGCGGCCGGCCAGGCTGCGCACCTCGGAGGCCACCACGGCGAAGCCTCGGCCCTGCTCACCGGCGCGCGCGGCTTCCACCGCGGCGTTCAGCGCGTGGATGTTGGTCTGGAACGCAATGCCGTCGATCACCGAAATGATGTCGGCGATCTTCTTCGAGCTGGCGTTGATTTCACCCATCGTTGACACCACCTCGGACACCACCGCGCCGCCACGCGCCGCCACCTGCGCGGCCGAGCCGGCAAGCCGGTTGGCCTGCATCGCGGCGTTGGTGCTTTGCAGCACGGTGCCGGTCAGCGTCTCCATCGACTGCGCGGTCTGCTGCAGGTTGCTGGCGGCCTGCTCGGTGCGCAGGCTCAGGTCCTGGTTGCCCGCGGCCACTTCGCTGCTGGACACCTGGATCGCGTCGGCCGCCATGCGGATGCCACCGACCAGCGTCTTGAGCTTTTCCTGCATGGCGTCGATGGCCTGCAGCAGGCGGCCGGTTTCGTCGAAGATGCGCACTTCGACCTGCGACGACAGATCACCGGTGGCGATGCGCTCGGCCAGCACCACAGCGCGGCCGATGGGCGCGGTGACCGACACCGTGATGCGCCACGCCAGCAGACCGCCGGTCACCAGCGCGATCACCACCAGCAGACTTTCAATGGTGAAGGCCCGTTTCTCGAGCGCCGCCGCTTCCTGGTAGGCGGCCTCGGTGCGTTCGCGCTGCAGCGCGATGAGCTCGGTGACCTTGCCGCGCAACACGGCTTCGGTGGGCCGCACGCGGTTCATCAGCGCCAGCACCGCGCCGACGTTGTCGCCGTCCATGGCGCTGGTCATCGACTCGTCGATGGCCGGGAAGGTCTTCTTGCCGCCTTCGGAGATGGCGGCCAGCAATGCGCGTTCTGGCGATGTGGCGTCCTGGTCGGCGAGCAATTTGCCGAGCTCCTGTTCGGTGGCCAGGTACTGCTGTTCGGCGGTCTTGGCGGCCTTGAATTCGATCTCTAGCTGTTTCGGGTCCAACTCGGTGAAGAGGGCCACGGAACGCGCCTGGATGGCCAGGCTGCTGATCGAGCCCATGAGGTTGTTGGCCAGCTCGGTCTTGCGGTTGTTGGTGTGGACGATGCGGTCGACCTGCTTGCCGAGCAGATGGATCGAATACAAGCCGGTGACGGCCACGGCCAGCAGCAGCGCGAGCACACTGATGAAACCGAGCGAAAGGCGGCGGGCGAGCGATTGGGTACGGGGTGGGCGGGACGACATGCTGATCCTTCAATCGCGAAGAAAAAAATACAAATGGCGGAGCAAAAAACACAACGAGCCCCGCAGGGCCCGTTGTGGCACAAGAGGCGTGAAGAACCTTGGTGCGGAAGCGAAACCTCCGCACCAGGTTTATCGACGCCTTTTGTCAGTGCTGAAGAATCTTGTTCAAGAAATCCTTGGTCCGCGGCTGGCGGTTTTCAGGATGGCTGAAGAATTCGTCCTTCGAGCAGTCTTCGAGGATCTTGCCGCCGACGTCGATGAAAATCACGCGGCTGGCCACCTTGCGCGCGAAACCCATTTCATGGGTGACGCACATCATGGTCATGCCTTCCTTGGCCAGCGTGACCATCACGTCGAGCACTTCGCCGACCATTTCAGGGTCGAGCGCCGAGGTGGGTTCGTCGAACAGCATGACCATCGGGTCCATGCTGAGCGCGCGGGCGATGGCCACGCGTTGCTGCTGGCCGCCGGAGAGCTGGCCCGGGAACTTGTCCTTGTGCAGCATCAGGCCGACGCGGTCGAGCATCTTCAGGCCACGGGCCTTGGCGTCGTCGGGCGTGCGGTTCAACACCTTGATCTGCGCGATGGTCAGGTTTTCGGTGACCGACAAATGCGGGAACAGTTCGAAATGCTGGAACACCATGCCGACGCGGCTGCGCAGCTTGGGCAGGTCGGTCTTGGGGTCGTGCAGCGCGATGCCGTCGACGAACAGCTCGCCTTTCTGGAAGGGCTCGAGCGCGTTGACGGTTTTGATCAGCGTGGATTTGCCGGAGCCCGACGGGCCGCATACCACGACCACGTCGCCCTTCTTGATGCTCACGTTGCAGTTGTTCAGCACCTGCACGGGGCCATACCATTTGGAAACGTTTTTGATTTCAATCATGTTCAGGTCCTCGATATTTGGAGATCAGCGGATGATGGCGATCTTGAGCTGCAGTTTTTTCACGACGTATGAAAGGCTGAAACACAGGCCGAAATAAACCACGGCGGCCAGGAGATAAGCCTCTTCAGGACGGCCGTAGATCTTGCCGGCAGTGGAGAAGCCTTTCAGCAGGTCGTAGGCGCCGATGGCGTACACCAGCGACGTGTCCTGGAACAGGATGATGGTCTGGGTGAGCAGCACCGGCAGCATGTTGCGGAAGGCCTGCGGCAGGATCACCAGCTTCATGTTCTGCGCATAGGTCATGCCCACGGCCTGGCCCGCATGCACCTGCCCGCGCGGGATCGACTGGATGCCGGCGCGCATGATTTCGCTGAAGTAGGCGGCCTCGAAGGCGATGAAGGTGATGGTGGCCGACAACTCGGCGCCGATCGGCCGGCCGATGATGGTGGGCATCAGCAGGAAGAACCACAGGATCACCATCACCAGCGGTATGGAGCGCATGCCGTTCACGTAGAACGTGGCCGGGTACGTCAGGAATTTCTTGCCCGACAGACGCATCAGCGCCAGGATCGTGCCGAACACGATGCCACCGATGGTGGCCACCGCGGTCAGCTCGATGCTGAAGATGAAGCCCTTGAGGACAAACTTGCTGAGGATGTCCCAGCTGAAAAAGCTAAGGTCTAGTCCGCCCATGTCAATGTCCTCCGCCCGTGCCGGTGGCGACGATGAAGCCAGGAATCTGCATTCTCTTCTCCACGTAGGCCATCACGCGGTTGACCGCAAAGGCCGACACCGCATACAGCGCCGTCACGGCCAGGTAGACCTCGATGCCGCGCGAGGTTTCTTCCTGCGCCTGCATGGCGAACATGGTGAGTTCGGCGATGGACACCGCGAACGCCACCGACGAATTCTTCAACAGGTTCATCGACTCGCTGGTGAGTGGCGGGAAGATGATGCGAAAGGCCATCGGCAGGATCACGTAACGGTAGGTCTGCGCGGTGGTGAAGCCCACCGCCATGCCCGCATAACGCTGGCCCTTGGGCAGCGCCTGGATGCCGGCGCGCACCTGTTCCGCAATGCGCGAAGAGGTGAAGAAGCCGAGCGCGAACACCACCAGCGTGAAGCCGGGAATCTGCTGCATCGCCGGGAAAATCTTGGGCAGCACGAAGTACCAGAGAAAGATCTGGACCAGCAGCGGGATGTTGCGGAACAGCTCGACCCAGACATTGGCCAGCCTCACCAGCCAGGGGCTGTTGGGCAAGGTGCGCAGCACGCCCATGAGCGAGCCCACCACCATGGCCACCACCCAGGAGCAACCGGCCACGGCCAGCGTCCAACCCCAGGCGTCCATCATCCATTGAAGATAGGTGCGGCCGCTGCCGTCGTCGTTGAGAAATACCTGCCAATCCATATGACGCTCCGTCCTCTGTTTTTCATCTGCGCGCCGGGACGGCATGCAGATGTCCCTACCTTGAAATAAAAACCCCGCCCACGATAACGCTGGACGGGGTCAATTGCATCTAATAGATGCTTATTTCTTTACGTAGTCTTCGGCTGGCTTGTCATTGAGGTTGGCCCAGGCGGCCTTGGTTGCTTCCGTGGCGGGCAGGCCGACCTTGGTGTTCTTCGGTGGGATCGGTTGCATGAACCACTTGTCGTACAGCTTGGCAATCTCGCCGGACTTGACCATCGCGGCGATGGTGTCGTCAGCCAGCTTCTTGAAGGCCGGGTCGTCCTTCCTGAACATGATGGCGATCGGCTCCACGCTCAAAGGCTCGCCCACCAGCTTGAAGTCGGCGGGGTTCTTGGCGGTGGCGATGGTGCCGGCCAGGATCTGGCCGTCCATCACGAAGGCGTCGGCACGGCCGGACTCGAGCAGCAGGAAGCTTTCGGCGTGGTCCTTGCCGAAGACTTCCTTGAAGTCGATGCCCTGGGCACGTTCGTTCTTGCGCAGCAACTGCACGGACGTGGTACCCGTGGTGGTGGCCACGCTCTTGCCGTTCAGGTCTTTCAGCGAGGTGATGCCGGAGGTAGCCTTGACAGCGACGCGAACTTCCTCCACGTACACGGTGTTGGCGAAAGCCACGTCCTTCTGGCGCGTGGCGTTGTTGGTGGTGGAGCCGCACTCGATGTCGACGGTGCCGTTCTGCACCAGGGGCACGCGGTTTTGCGAGGTAACCAGTTGGTACTTGATCTCGAGCTTCTTGCCGACGACCTTGTCGAGGTCGGCAATGATGCGCTGGCACACGTCGTAGTGGAAGCCGGTGTACTTGCCGTCGCCCAGGGTATAGGCCAAAGAGCCGGAAGAATCCCGCACGCCCATCGTGATCGCGCCCGAGGCCTTGACCTTGGCGATCGTGTCATTGGCCTGTGCCATTGCGCCGCCTGCTGCGAGCAGGGTGACGGCCAGAGCCAGAAGATGCTTCTTCATCGAATTTCCTTAAAGTGAATCGTATAAATACAAACGGGATTTTAGAGAAAGGGACTTTCGGGAATACCCGGATGCCCACTCATGGTGCATGCGATGCGTTAACTGTCACATAAGGTAGCTACAAGCAGCCTTTGTGCCTGCCCCATCATGGGGCAGCGAACTATTTCACAGTTTGGCGGCTTGATGTGTGCTGCACGGGCCAGAGCAAGCACATTTCAAAAAAAAGGCCCACCAAAGTGGGCCGCTGCGGTCGAATCGATGGCGTGCCGATGCAGGTAATGCCAAAGATGAACCTGGATCAGCCAGGGAAAACCCCGAGCTATTCCGGCTTCTGCACGAGCGACTGGAAGATCGTCGTCAGTTGAGGACTCATGGGCAAGTCGATGCTGATGCCCGAGGGCAGACGGCGCAGGAACCAGCGGTCGTACGAGCGTTCCAGGTCGCGGTCTTCGGCCATGCGGTGGAAGCTGTCGTTGACCAGCGCGGCCAGTTGCGTGTCGCCCTTGCGGAACATGATGCCGTAGGGGTCGTACGACAGAAATTCGCCCACCACGGCGAAGTTGGCCTGGGCCTTGTTCTCCGCCAGGAGCCCATACAGCAACACGTCGTCGGTGGCGAAAGCAACGGCTTGGTCGGCACCCAGTTGCGCAAACGCGTCGGCATGGTCGCGTGCCACGATGAAGTTCAGATTCAGCTTGAACTTGTCGGACAGCTCACGCATGGCCTTCTCGTTGGTGGTGCCGGCCGTGACCAGCACTTTCTTGCCCGCGAGGTCGCGGAACGAGGCGATGGGGGAGCCTTTCTTGACCATCAGCTTGGTGCCCGAGACGAAGGTCGTGGGCGAGAAGCTCACGCGTTTCTGGCGTTCCAGGTTGTTGGTGGTCGACCCGCATTCGAGGTCGACCTGGCCCGCCACCACCGCGTCGATGCGGGAGTCGGACGTGACCGGCACCCAGTCGATGCGCAGGGGACGGCCTACTTCCTCGCCCATCGCGTCGACCAGTGAACGGCAGATCTCGATGGCATAGCCGATCGGTTCACCACGTGCTGACATGTAGGAGAACGGGATCGAGGACGCGCGGTAGCCGATGGCCACGGCTCCGGTGTCGCGCGCTTTTTTCAGGGTGCCGGTGAGCAGCACCTGGGCGCCGGCCTGACCGACCAGGCATGTGGCCAGGAAGGCCGCGGCCAGGCGCCTCAGGGGCAGGCCCAGGGACAGTGTTCGCGAGAGGGTTCGCATGGTGCGTGGCACAGCGGCGTTCGTTCAGGCGTGCGCCGGCGTCAGGGTCGACGTGTCGAGCGTGCGGGCGTTGGCTTCGGCTTCGGCTTCAGGCAGCAGCTCGCCTTCCCACTTGGCGACGACAGCGGCAGCGATGGAGTTGCCCACGGCGTTGGTCGCCGAGCGGCCCATGTCGAGGAAGGTGTCCACGCCCAGGATCAGCAGCAGGCCGGCTTCGGGGATGTTGAACTGGTTCAGCGTGGCGGCGATCACGAACAGCGATGCGCGCGGCACGCCGGCCATGCCCTTGGACGTCAGCATCAGGATCAGCATCATGGTGACCTGCGTACCGATCGACAGGTGGATGTTGTAGGCCTGCGCGATGAACAGCGTGGCGAACGTGCAGTACATCATCGAGCCATCGAGGTTGAACGAATAACCCATGGGCATGACGAAGGCCGAGATCTTGCGCTTCACGCCGAAACGGTCGAGCGCGTCGAGGATCTTCGGATAGGCGGCTTCGGAGCTGGCCGTGGCGAACGACAGCAGGAAGGCTTCCTTGATCAACACCATCAGCTTGAAGACGCGCGGGCCGAGGAAGGTGAAACCAGCCAGGATCAACACGGCCCACAGCAGGAACAGCCCGATATAGAAGTCGCCCATGAAGACGGCGAATTTCGCCAGGATCGCCAGCCCGTTGGTGGCAACGGTGGCGGCCATGGCGGCCATCACGGCCAGCGGGGCCAGCTTCATGACGTAGCCGGTGATCTTCAGCATGACGTGCGAGAGTTCGTCGATCGAGGCGACCAGCGTCTTGCCCTTCTCACCGAGTGCGGCCAATGCCACGCCGAAGAACATCGAGAACACGACGATCTGCAGGATTTCGTTGTTGGCCATGGCTTCGGCGAACGACTTGGGCACCAGATGGCTCACGAAGTCTTTCAGCGTGAACTTGGACGTGGCCAGGTTGGCCGAGGCGCCGATGTCCGGCAGCGGCAGGCCCAGGTTGACGCCAGGCTGCAGCAGGTTGGCCATGATCAGGCCCAGTACCAGCGACACCAGCGAGGCGGTGAAGAACCAGCCCAGCGCCTTGCCGAACACGCGGCCCACGTTGGACGCGTCGCCCATGTGCGCAATGCCGACCACCAGCGTGGAGAACACCAGCGGCCCGATCAGCATCTTGATCAGACGCAGGAACACGTCGGACATGATGGAGATGTAGCCCGCGATCTGCGAGGCCGCGGCCTTGTCGGGGAAGTTCGTGAAGATCATGTAGCCGATGAGGATGCCGAGCACCATCGCTACGAGGATCCATACCGCGGCGGGTAGTTTCTTTTTCATGGTTTGTTCCGTTGGTTAGATTAAGTTTTGAGTCGGATTCTGTTCACAAAATATGCGTGATACGAAAAAATTAATTTTGCATCCACAAAAACGACCGCCCGCGAAATGCATGCATTTTGCATGCCACCTCAAGTTGCCGGGGGCCGCACCAGCGCCATCGGCTGCGTCAATTTTTCGGGGACGAGCAAGGCCTCCAGCTCGAGCCGCGTCATGATCCCCAACGACTCGGCCACCTCGCCAATGGAGGCGCCGGTGGCCATGGCCGTCTTGGCGATCAGGGCCGACTTTTCATAACCGATCAACGGGTTCAGCGCGGTCACCAGCGTCACCGATTCGCGCACCCGCTTGGCCAGCAATTCGTGGTTGGCTTCGATGCCGGCGACGCAGTTGGTCTGCAGCGTGATGCAGGCCTGGCCCAGGTGGGTGATGCTCTTGAACAGGCTCCAGCCCATCACCGGCTCGAACGCATTAAGTTGCAGCTGGCCGGCTTCGGAGGCCATGGTCACCGTCATGTCGTTGCCGATGACTTCGAACGCGACCTGGTTCACCACCTCGGGGATCACCGGGTTGACCTTGCCGGGCATGATGCTCGAACCCGCCTGGCGGGCCGGCAGTTTGATGTCGCCGAAACCGGCCTGCGGGCCGCTCGAGAGCAGCCGCAGGTCGTTGCAGATCTTGCTGAGCTTGGTGGCCACGCGCTTGAGCACACCCGACAGCTGCACGAAGGCGCCGGTGTCCTGCGTGGCCTCGATCAGGTTGGCCGCGCGTTCCACCGGGATGCCGCTGATCTCGGCCAGGCGCACACACACCTTGTCGGAATAACCCGCCGGGGCATTGATGCCGGTGCCGATGGCGGTGGCACCCAGGTTGATCTCCTGGATCAACGCCCGCGCTTCGCGCACACGGGCTTCGTCTTCGCCCATCATGACCGTGTAGGTCAGGAATTCCTGGCCCAAGGTCATGGGCACGGCGTCTTGCAACTGGGTGCGGCCGATCTTCAGCACGTCCTTGAATTCATGCGCCTTGGCTTCGAAGCCCTTGCGCAAAAAAGCCATGGCTTCGAGCAGCTTTTCGATGCCCGCCCACAGCGCCAGACGCACGGCCGTGGGGTAGACGTCGTTGGTGCTTTGCGAGGCATTGACGTGGTCGTTCGGGTGCAATACGTCGTAGCGGCCTTTTTCGAAACCGAGCTTTTGCAGCGCGCGGTTGGCGATGACCTCGTTGGCGTTCATGTTGGTCGAGGTCCCGGCACCGCCCTGGATCACGTCGACGATGAACTCGTCGTGCAGGTGGCCGGCGAGCAGGTCGTCGCAGGCCAGGATGATGGCGCCCGCCAGCTTCGAGTCGAGCACGCCAAGCTCGGCGTTGATCTGCGCCGCGGCCTTCTTGACGTGGGCCAGTGCGCGGATCAGGTCGGGCATGGCCGAGATGCGCGTGCCGGAAATGGGGAAGTTTTCTACCGCCCGCGCGGTGTGCACACCCCAGTACGCCTCAGATGGAATCTGCTTTTCACCAAGAAAGTCATGTTCTACGCGAAAAGTTGCTGTCATGCCGGTCTCTGAAGTTGAGGTGGCGCGAACTGTAAATGTCGCTCTGATGAAACACCAATGCCGTTTACAGACGGCATTATGCGCAGAACTTATAGATTTCGACAGAGGCAAATCGACGCCTGAAAAGGGGCGCGACTCGCCCCAAACCGGCCCGAATCGCTGTCGCTATTTGCCCGTTTTTGGTGCCGAAAGATAGGCCCAAAGCGCCTGCGCGGTGCTCTTGGGCACGGCATGGCCCGACGGCTTTTCGCGGTAGGCGCGCACGTCGAGCACCATCTCCAGACCGGCCAGGCCCGGCGGCGCCGCGCTCACCAGCCGCTTGGCACGCAGCTCGCGCTTGACGGCGCTGTAGGGCAGGAACGCAATGCCGTGGCCTTCGAGTGCCATGGCCTTCAGGCCTTCGGACATGTCGGTCTCGTAGACCCGGTCCAGGTGAATCGGCGTGGTCGATTGCTTGAGGATCATGTCGACCGTCTGCCCCAGGTACGCGCCGGGCGCATAACCCAGGTAGGGCAGCAGTTGGCCAGGGCGACCGGGCAGCGTGAACATCGGCTCGCCATCGGAATCGGCGCGCACATAAGGCGCGATGACCTCCTGGCCCAAACTGACCATCTCATAACGGTCGGCGGCCAGCTGGAACGGCAGCGAGCTGTGGTGGTAGGCGATCAACACGTCGCAGCTGCCTTCGACCAGGCGCATCACGGCGTCGTGCACATTGAGCGCAATCAGCCGGCTGCGCAGCGGGCCGAACTTTTCACGCAGGCTGGAAACCCAGGCCGGAAAGAACGTGAAGGCCAGCGTGTGCGGCACGGCGAACTCGATCACGTCCTGGCCCGCCGAATGGTGGCCGCGCAACATGGCGCGCGTGCTTTGCAGCGCCTGCAGCATCTCGAGCGACTGCGCGTACAGCGTTTCGCCGGCCGGCGTGAGCCGCGTGGGATACGAGCTGCGGTCCACCAGGTCGGTGCCGGCCCAGCCCTCAAGCGCCTGAATGCGGCGTGAAAACGCCGGCTGCGTGACGTGCCGCAGCTGTGCCGACCGGCTGAAACTACGGGTTTCAGCCAGGCTGACGAAATCTTCAAGCCACTTGGTTTCCATGCCCTGATTATGCGGGCGCTTGGGCGCCAGCTGAACAATTGGCGGGCCCTACCGGGCCTGAGTCGCTCAGAGTGGCGAGACCATGGCCTGGCCGGCGAAGTGCCGCGTGGCGTTGTCCACGAAGCGCTGCACCGACGCCTGCATGGCTTCGGGCGACCAGCCGCCGAGGTGCGGCGTGAGCACCACGTTGTCGAAGCCCATCAGCACCGCCGGCGGCTTGGGCTCGCTCTCATACACGTCGAGCCCGGCACCACCCACGCGGCCTTCGCGCAGCGCGTCGGCCAGGGCCTGGGTGTCGACCACGCTGCCGCGCGCGATGTTCACCAGGTAGCCCTGCGGGCCCAGCGCCGTCAGCACCTCGGCGTTGACCATGTGGCGGGTGGCGGCACCGCCCGGCGTGGCCACCACCAGAAAATCGGCCCAGGCGGCCAGCGACTTCACATCGGCGAAGTAGGTGTGCGGCACGTCCTTTTTGGTACGGCCGTGGTAGCCGACTTCCATGTCGAACCCGAGAGCGCGCTTGGCCACCTTGCGGCCGATGTCGCCCAGGCCGACGATGCCGATGCGCCGGTGCGACACGTTCGGCGGCATCGACACCTTGTCGCGCCAGACACCCGCGCGGCATTGCTGGTCGAGCCAGCGCAGGTTGCGCACCGCGGCCAGCAGCAAGGCCATGGCATGGTCGGCCACGCAGTCGTCATTGGTGCCCGCGCCATTGGCCACGGCCACGCCGCGGCTCTTGCAATGGGCGACGTCGATGTTCTCGAAACCGACGCCGAGTGCGCAAGCCAACCCCAGCGCCGGCATGGCGTCGATCTCGGCGGCGGTGAGGCCGGTGGTGCCGTTGGTCAACACCGCGCGCACGGCGGCGCCGTCTTCGGCAATGTGCTTCGCGCGGCTGGCGGCGTCGGGCGCGTAGATGAAGTCGAATTCGCTGCCGACCAGGGCCTGGTGGTGGTCGGCGAGGTAGATGAGGACGAGGAGCTTGGGTTTCATGCGTTGGATTGTGGCGCAGGTGAAATTGGTTTGCTGGCACCTCCCCGCCAGCCCCCACCCCGGCCCTCCCCCGGAAGGGGAGGGAGAAAACTGCCAAACCCAACCTCCCAGGCACCCAAGCTCCCGGGCACCCGCCCAGTGCGCGCCTATTCCTGCTGCAGGTTCCACATCGCCGCGTACCGCTGCCCCAGTGCTAGCAACTCGGCATGCGTGCCGCGCTCGATGATCTGGCCGGCGTCCATCACCAGGATCTCGTGCGCGTCAACCACTGTGGACAAACGGTGCGCGATTACCAGCGTGGTCTTGTTGTGGGCGGCGGTTTGCAGCTCGGCCTGGATCGCGCGTTCGTTGGCGGAATCGAGCGCGGACGTGGCCTCGTCGAAGATCAGGATCGGCGGGTCTTTGAGCAGCGTGCGAGCGATGGCCACGCGCTGTTTCTCGCCGCCCGACAACTTGAGCCCGCGCTCGCCCACCATGGTGTTGTAGCCCAGCGGTGTGGCACTGATGAAATCGTGGATGCGTGCTGCGCGGGCGGCCTGTTCCACCTCGGCACGGCCTGCGCCGGGGCGGCCGTAGGCGATGTTGTATTCCACCGTGTCGTTGAACAGCACGGTGTCCTGCGGCACGATGCCGATGGCCTGGCGCACGCTGGCCTGCGTCACGGCGCGGATCTCCTGGCCGGCAATGCGGATCTGACCCTGCTGCACGTCATAGAAGCGGTACAAGAGCCGTGCCAGGGTGGACTTGCCCGAGCCCGAAGGCCCGACCACCGCCACCGTCTTGCCGGCTGGAATATGAAAGCTGATGTCGCGCAGGATCGGCCTGGCCGGGTCATACGCGAAATACACGTGGTCGAAGCTGACGTCGGCATGGCTCACCTCGTGCACCAGACCGGGCAGCGCCGCGTCCTGCTTCGGCTCGCCGGGGCGGTGCGGCAGGCGCAGCGGCAAGGCGCCAGGCGTGTCGGCGATCTCGCGTTCCCTTTCCAGCAGCGCGAACATCTTTTCGAGGTCGGTCAGACTCTGCTTGATCTCGCGGTAGATCACGCCCAGAAAGCCGAGCGGGATGTACAGCTGGATCATGAAAGCGTTGACCATGACCAGGTCGCCCAATGTCATGGTGCCGGCCGACACGCCGTGCGCGGCGCGCCACAGCATGGCCACCAGGCCGGTGGCGATGATCAGTTGCTGCCCGGTGTTGAGCAGCGACAGCGTGGTCTGGCTCTTGACCGCGGCGCGGCGGTAACGCTCCAGGTTTTCGTCGTAGCGGCCGGCCTCGAAGCTTTCGTTGTTGAAGTACTTGACGGTCTCGAAGTTCAGCAGCGAATCGATGGCGCGGCTCTGGGCCGAGGAATCGAGGTCGTTCATGGTCTTGCGAAACTGCGTGCGCCACTCGGTCACCGTCACTGTGAAGGTGATGTAGAACACCAGCGCGATCAGCGTGATCCAGGCAAACCACGCATCGAACTTGATGGCCAGAAAGCCCAGCACCAGCCCGACTTCGATCAGCGTCGGGATGATGCTGTACAGCGAATACGAGATCAGCGAGTTGACCGCGCGGGTGCCGCGTTCGATGTCGCGCGACATGCCGCCGGTCTGGCGTTCCAGGTGAAAACGCAGGCTCAGCCCGTGCAGGTGCTGGAACACCTCGAGCGAGATGCGCCGCGACGCGCCGGCCGTGGCCTTGGCGAACACCAGCTCGCGCAATTCGGTGAACAGCGAGGTCGACAGGCGCAGCAGGCCATAGGCCACCAGCAGCGCCACCGGCACCACCACCAGCGCAGGCACGCCACCGCCCGCCTCGCCGGCACGCGGGGTCATGGCGTCGACCAGGTTCTTCAGCAGCACCGGCACGCCCACGTTGGCCACCTTGGCGCCCACCATGAAACTCAGCGCGGCGATCACGCGCCACTTGTACTGCCAGAGATAGGGAAACAGCCGGCGCAGGGTGTGCCAGTCGGAGGCGGCGTCCGCGGGCGGCACCGCGGCTGCGCCAGCGGCTGCGACGTGGGAGATGGAAGCTAGTTCGCCAGAACGGCGCATGGGTGAAAATCCGGTGGAGTTGTTGTTATGTATCTACAGGAAGATTGTCCCCCATGTCCACAAATTCAAGCGCCCACGTCGCCTTGCCCACCAACATGGAGCTGGTACTCAAGGTGATCCCCATGCCCGCCGACTGCAATGCCAACGGCGACATCTTCGGCGGCTGGGTCATGGCCCAGGTCGACCTGGCCGGCTCGGTGATTCCGATGCGCCACGCGCAGGGCCGCGTGGCCACCGTGGCCGTCAACGAATTCGTGTTCAAGCAACCGGTGCGGCTGGGCGACATCTTGTCGTTCTATGCGTCGCTGACGCGCATCGGCCGCACCTCGATCGCCGTCAAGGTCGAGGTGTATGCCGAGCGGTTTCGCAGCCAGGGCAAATACATGAAGGTGACCGAGGCTTCGCTGACCTATGTGGCCATCGACGACCAGGGCAAGCCGCGCCAAGTGCCGGTGCCGGCCGCCGAAGTGGACGCCCCGGCGGCCACCATCCGCAACGAAACCTCTTGAAACCAGGGTTTACGGGCAGACGCTAAGCTCGACGGTTTTGATCCGCACTCCACCGACCATGCTGCCTGCCTCCGAATATTCCGCGCAGGGACACGAATGGACCACGCTGCAAAACAACCATGAAGCCTGCGAACGCAACGCGCTGGTGGTGAAGCTCTGCGCCGTGGCCCTGTTTGCCCTGGGCGTGGCCTTGTCGTTCAGCACTGCGCTGGCGATCTGCATCACGCTGATCCTGTGGGTGCAGGAAGCGATGACGCGCACCACCCAGGCGCGGCTGGGCACGCGGCTGCTGCACATCGAACACATGTTCAAGGTCGACCCGACCGACGACGGCGGCGCGTTCCAGTTGCACAGCGACTGGCTGGCCAGCCGCGCCGGCGTGAGTGGCCTGCTCGGCGAATATGCGGCCAACGCGACCCGGCCAACCGTGGTGTTTCCCTACATTGCGCTGCTGTTGCTGCAGTGGTGGCTGGACGCCTGAGCGCAACGCTCACCAGCTCATGGGATCGACGCGGTAGAACGCACTGAATTCGCGGAACAGCGCCGGATAGGCCTCGGCCAGCTGCGCAGGCTGTTCGAAAAACACCTCGGACGCCACGGCGAAGAATTCAGCTGGATTCGTGGCGCCGTAGTGGCTCAGCAAGGACGGCAGGCCCTGGCGTTCCATCGCCTGCAGGTGGGCAAAGGCCTCAGCCAGCACGGCCGCCCAACGCTGGCTGTTCTGGCCCGGGGCGAGCACCGGGGCGCCGTTGGCCTGGCCGTTTTCCTGGTCGAGCTGGTGGGCGAATTCATGGATCACCACATTGCGCCCGTCGTCCGGCACGGCCGCGCCCTCGCGCGCATCCGCCCATGACAACACCACCTGGCCCTGCGACCAGGATTCACCGGACAACACATGCCGTTCGTCGCGCAGCACGCCACCGCCGCCGCTGGCCACGCGGTTCACGATGAACGGGCTCGGATACAGCAGGATCTGGCGCAGGTTGGCATAAGCGCCGGCGGGCCGGTTGAACAGCAGCAGGCAGGCCTGCGCGGCAATGGTGACGCGCATCTCGTCGGTCACCACCAGGCCGCCACAGCCGATGAACGGCTTTTCGGCGATGAAGATCTGGATGCGTCGGCGCAATTGCTGCTGCAGGTCGGCCGGCAGGTTTTGCACGAACGGCACGCGCCGGCGCAGGATGCGGCGCCAGGCTGCGGGAAACGGCTGCGCGCCGATGCGCTGGCGCCGGCGTTCGGCGAGCCAGGGGCCGCCAAGCCACCAGGCCGTGAGCAGCGCCAGCGCGAAGACAGTGATGAGA
This sequence comes from Rhodoferax sp., assembly GCA_028292305.1. Taxonomy (GTDB): domain Bacteria; phylum Pseudomonadota; class Gammaproteobacteria; order Burkholderiales; family Burkholderiaceae_C; genus Rhodoferax_B. Next base: position 1,398 of record JAQGMQ010000649.1, on the reverse strand, counting down.
ATGGGCACGTTGAGGCTTTCGGCCGGCGGCCCGGACAATCGGACCGCGACACACCTCAACTGAGGGCCGGGACGGCCTTCTCAATAGGCCGGGGGAAATACGTTCGGCGCGCGGGCCGACCGACGTTTCAGCCCTTCTTCAGCTTGTGCTCGTCCAGCACGCGGCGGATCGTCGACGCCAGTTCCGAGGCCACGAACTTGCCCACATACGCGTCGGCGCCCACACCGCTCACGTGCACTTCGTTGGCCGCGCCGGACAGCGAGGAATGGATGATCACAGGCAGCGCCTTGAAGCGCGGGTCCTGCTTGATCTTGCGCGTCAGCGTGAAGCCGTCCATCTCGGGCATTTCGAGGTCGGTCAGCACCAGTGCGATCTTGTCGTGGATGGTCTTGCCTTCAGCCAAGGCCGCGTCGGACATGCTCTCCAGCCGGTCCCAGGCTTCCTTGCCGGTCTTGGTCATGATGAACGGCGCGCTCATGGCCTGCAGGCCCTGTTCGATCAGCGTGCGGGCCAATGCGGAATCGTCGGCCGCCAGGATCACCGTGCCCGGCGGCAGCTTGACCTTGGGGCCGATGCTTTCGGCATCGATGTCCGGGCCCTTGGGCGGCACCACGTTGCGCAGGATCTGCTCCACATCCAGCACCTGGGCCAGGCGGGTGTTGTCCACGTCGCCATCGAGCCGCGCGATGCTGGTGATCATGCCGCCGGCCGTGCTCGATTCGGCCGACAACACCTGGCTCCAGTCCAGGCGCACGATCTGGTCGACCTCTTCCACCGCGAAGCCCTGGGTCGAGCGCGCGTATTCGGTGACCATGAGGATGTTCAAGCCCTTCTTGGGCAGGCAACCGACGGCGCCAGCCAGGTCGATCACCGGGATCACCTGGCCGCGGATGTTGGTCATGCCCAGCAAGTGCGGCGGCGAGCCGGCCACGGCGGTCACGGTGGGCATCACCATGATCTCGCGCACCTTGAAGACGTTGATGCCGAACAGCTCGCGCTGCGACGAATTGGCGGCCTCGCCGAGCCTGAACAGCAGCAACTCGAATTTGTTGCTGCTGGTCAGGTTGGTCCGTTCGTCCACTTCCTGCTGTACTGTGCTCATGGGGTTCTCCAGGTACTGGACACGATTACAACCTTGTTTTATTTTTTTACAAGCGTTGGGGAAAGAAATATCGGGGCGGCTTGAAAGCGCCGCTACCGGCTCGGCATGGCCGGCTTAAAAACTGGTCCAGTCGTCGTCTCCGCCAGCCGGCACGGGCTGTCGCGGCGCCTGGGCGATGGCCGGCGGTTTGGCGCGGGCGGCCGACGCCGCGGAAGCCCGTTCCTCCGAGCTGGCAACGGCGGACGCGGCCTTGGCGGCTGGTTCTGCTGCCGGGTGGGGGGCGGGTTGTGGCGCGG
>JAQGMQ010000636.1 GCA_028292305.1 Rhodoferax sp. | reverse complement strand
AATTCAAGGTTGAAATCGGCGTGATCGCCGCCAAGCCGTAAGGCCTGGTCGCCAGCGGCTGAGCGCGGCCTGCGCTCAGCCTTTCTGCCGGGCGGCCACTTCGCGCCATTCGCCCGACTGCAAATCCCCCAGCGTCCAGTCGCCGATCCGCACCCGGATCAGCCGCAGCGTGGGCAGGCCCACCGCGGCCGTCATGCGCCGCACCTGGCGGTTGCGCCCCTCGCAAATCTCGATCTCGAGCCACGACGTGGGCAACTGCGCCCGAAACCGCACTGGCGGCGTGCGCGGCCACACATCGGGCGCGTCGATGGCCGACACACGCGCGGGCAAGGTGGGGCCATCGTTGAGCAGCACGCCGTCGCGCAGTGCCTGCAACGCGGCCTCGGTGGGCAAGCCGTCGACCTGCACGCGGTAGGTCTTGAACTGCTTTTGCCGCGGCTGCGTGATGCGCGCGTTCAACGCGCCGTCGTCGGTCAACAGCAGCAGACCTTCGGAGTCACGGTCGAGCCGGCCGGCCACGCGCAGGCTCGGGTCATGGATGAATTGCGCCAGCGTGGGCCGCACGCCGTCGGGCCGAAACTGCGTCAGCACGTCGAAGGGTTTGTTGAACAGGACGATCTTGGGCATGCGAAGAAATGAAGCGCTGCAGCGCGAAGGCGTGGCCGCGTGCCTATTGTCGTGCGGCGCGCGGCTGCCGGTTGTGCCCGGCCCGGCCACGCGTGCAGCAGGTGCCAGACCTTGCCGCGGCGGCATTTGGCGCACGGCAGCCATGAGCGCTGAACAAGCGGGTTTCTCCCTAGCGACTCCGGCGGCAATTTGGATAGATTACTGACATGTTAGCCATCGATCACCCGGGCGGGTGAAGGGCTGACCCGCCCTCGGGTGGCAGACAGGTCGCGCACACATCCAAAAGAAAGGCCGAGACATGCACTTCCCTATTCATAACAGCCAAAGCAGCAAACGCCAATTTCTGAAAGGTTCGGCGGCATTGGTGGCCGGCGTGGCCAGCCCGGTGCTGCTGCGCGCCCAACCCGTCACCATGCGCTGGGGCGAGTCGCTGGCCACCACCCACCCGCAGGTGCAGATGGCCGAGCGCATCGCCAAGGAAGTGAAGGAAAAGAGCGGTGGGCGCATCGACATCCAGGTGTTCCCGAACAGCCAGCTCGGCTCGGGCAAGGACATGATCGAGGCCGTGTCGTCCGGCGCCTTGCAGCTGACGACCGACGGTGCCGGTGCGCTCGGCGCGTTCCTGCCGCAGCTGTCGGTGATCGAGGCGCCCTACCTCTGGCGCGACGCCGCGCACATGGCCAAGGCCGCGGGCACGCCGCTGTTCACCAAACTGAACGACGACCTCACGTCCAAGCGCAACATGCGCATGCTCAACATCACCTACTACGGCAAGCGCCACCTGACCAGCACCAAGCCCGTGCGCACGCCGGCCGACATGGCCGGTTTCAAGCTGCGTGTGCCGCCGGTGGACACCTTCCGCGCGATGGCCGAGGCCTGGGGGGCGCGGGCCACGCCGATCGCTTTCGGCGAGCTGTACCTGGCGCTGAGCCAGGGTGCGGTGGACGGCCAGGAGAACCCGCTGCCCACCATCCAGAGCGGCAAGTTCTTCGAGGTGCAGAAGTTCCTGGTGCTGACCGAACACATCATCACGCCGCGCATGGTGATCGTGAACGAGGCCTTCTGGAAAGGCCTGAAACCGGCCGACCGCGACATCATGCAGGCCGCGCTGGCCTCGGGTGCCGCGTGGCAGGACAAGGAGCTGCTGAGCCAGGAGGCGGCGCTGGTCGGCACCTTCAAGACGGCCGGCATGACCGTCGTCGAACCCGACGTGGCGTTGTGGCGCAAGCCCGTGCTCGACAAGGTGCCCGCGATGTTCGCAGACAAATGGGGCAAGGGGACGTTTGAAAACTTGCTGGCCCTATGAGTGCAGTTCCCGTGCCCGGCCTTGTCAACAGCGGAAGACCTGCGCCCTGGCTGGCCGCCTTCGACCACGGCCTCAACGTCATCGCAGGCACGTTGGTGGTGGTGCTGCTGTGCGTGGTCACCGCCGGGATCGTGACGCGCGCGGCGGGTCACCCGCTGAGCTGGACCGACGAGGGCAGCTGTTTCCTGATGATCTGGCTGGCCTGCCTGGGCTGGATGATCGCCACGCGGCGCAACGCCCACATCCGCATCCGTTTCTTCCAGGACAAGCTGCCGGGCCAGCCCTGGCGCTGGACCGAGGCCGTGATCCAGATCGGCATGGCCGTGTTCGGCGGCGTGATCGCCTGGTACAGCGTGCACCTGGTGCACACCAACGCCGACATCGAGGCGCTGGCGCTGCCGCTGTCTAACGCATGGATGTATGCACCGCTGTTCCCGGCCGGGCTGCTGACGCTGCTGCAGGCGCTGGCTGATCTGGCCAAACAGATCCGCGGCACGGCGCCCCGCGTGAAGGCGACCGCCCCATGACCGGGCTGATGCTGAAGATCTCCGGGGCCTGGCTGTTCACCATCCTCGCGGGGTTGCCGTTGTTTGCCTCGATGGGGCTGGCGGCGCTGGTGTTCCTGTACCTCGGCGGCATGCCCATCACGGTGCTGCCGCAGAAGATGGCCGGGTCGATGAATTCGTTCCCCATCATCGCCGCGCCGCTGTTCATCCTGATGGGCAACATCCTCGGCGCGGCGCGCATCACCGACCGCATCGTCGAATTCGCCAGCACCGTGATCGGCTGGGTGCGTGGCGGTTATGCCCATGCGAGTGTGCTGACCAGCATGATCTTCGCCGGCATGGTGGGCTCGGCGGTGGCCGATGCCGCGGGCTCGGGTGCGATCGAAATCCGCGCCATGCGCAACGCCGGCTACAAGCCCGAGACGGCGGCCGCCATCACCGCGGCCGCTGCCACCATCGGCCCGATCATCCCGCCGTCGCTGCCGATGGTGATCTACGGCGTTACGGACGACGTGTCGATCGGCACGCTTTTCATGGCCGGCGTGGTGCCCGGTGTGCTTATGGGTGTGTCGCTGATGGTGATGGTGGGCAACGTGGCGCGCAAGGAAGTCATGGCGCGCAAACCCTT
>JAQGMQ010000624.1 GCA_028292305.1 Rhodoferax sp. | reverse complement strand
CGGCGCCGCCATCGAAAACAGCATCGAGAAGATCACCGAGAACGTGATCGGCCCGCCGCGTTTGCCCCAGGCCATCAGCATCACCGCCAAAAATGTGCCCGCGACCAACACCACGCCCAGCAGCAACTCTTCTTCGCGGATCAACTGCACCAGCATGAACAGCGGCGTGCCGAACAGCGGCGCCGGCAGCATCTGCATGATCTTGCGCCGGCGTGGCGCCGGCACGTCGGGCAGGCTGGTGATCAACACGCCCACCGCGGCGCTGGAGGCACCGGCCAGCCCGGCCGATTCATAGACCAGCAACATGATCACCACCAGGCCCAGCGTCACGCTCAGGCCGTTGGTCACGTATTGGGACAGGGCGACGCGCAGGAAGCGTTCGCCGGCGGCCAGCGCGCGGTCGATGAGGGTGCGCGGCTCGCCGGCTGCGAGGAGGGTGTCTGTGGTTGTTTTGGAGGTCGGCATGCCGTCAGAGCTTCGGGCCGGCAGAGCAACGTGCCGCGGCTTGGGCTGCTGGAAAAGGGGTCATGGCGGGCAATTTAGCAGAAGCAGTGTGGCGGCCGACCTGTGGATTGCACTGGAAGAGGTGCGTTGCGGGCGGGTAAAGGCGAAAGCAGGCGGCACCACAGGTGCCAAGACATGCACTGAGCCGTATCTCGAATCATACGGCTCAAAAAATGAGCCGTATTGTTGAGAATACGGCTCATGGCTTTCACCAAAACCGCCCACGCCCGTTATGCCTTATCTCTGGCAGCAGCCTGAGTGGCCCCGTCTCACCAGCAACGCTGCTTTGCTGGCACCGGCATTGGCCGCGGCGCGGCTGCAGCAGGGTCGTTTGCTTGGCTTGATGGACGCGATCGGCCTGTCGCAGGCGGAAATCGTGTCGCACGCGTTATGGGCGGAGGAGGTGGTCGCCACTGCCGCCATCGAGGGCGAAAAGCTCGACATGGAGGCTGTGCGTTCGTCGGTGCACCGCCACCTCGGCCTGCCCACGCAGGCCGGGCCCGATCGCCACGTCGACGGGCTGGTGGACGTCATGCAGGACGCGACCGAGGCGTATCACCAGCCTCTGACCGAGAGCGCCTGTGCCTGTGGCAGGCGGCGCTGTTTCCCGGTGGGGCCTCTGGCATCCGGCGCATTGCCGTGGGCCGCTACCGCGACCATGCAGGGCAGGCGTTCAAATGGACGGCTTGACCCGCGCCGCCATCGCGCATCTCTGGTTCGAATCCATTCACCCGTTCGAAGACGGCAACGGCCGCCTGGGCCGCGCAATCGTCGGCACGGCCTTGGCCCAGGACCTCGGCTCGCCCGTACGCCTGTTCGGCATGTCCCGCCAGATACTGGCCGCGCGCTCCGGCTATTACGCCGCGCTGAGCGTGGCGCAGCGGGGTGGTCTCGATGTGACGTCTTGGGTAGCCTGGTTCGTGCAGGCATTCACCGACGGCTGCGTTGCCTCGCAGGCCGTCGTCAAATTGGCGGTGGACAAAGCTGCTTTTCGCCTGCGTATGGCTGCAGTGGTGCTCAATGCGCGTCAGACCAGGGTGCTCGATCGTTTGCTGGAGGCCGGCAGCGCGGCCGCCGGGGCGGGCTTCCTGGGCGGTATGACGGCGGAGAAATACGGCAAGATCACCGGTGTGTCGAAGGCGACCGCCACGCGCGATCTTGCCGAGTTGCTGAGCCTCGATTTGCTGTTGGTCCAGGGGGGTGGCAAGGCCACGCGGTACGCCGCCAACGTGCCGGGCTGGAACGACAGCGCACCTCTTCAGCAGTGATCCGCAGTTGCAGTCAAAATGCGCCGAGCCGCGGCCCGTCCGCACCGTGCTTGCCGTTTTGAACCAACATCTGGGCCCACCATGACCAACCTCGCCGCCTTCCCCATCACCGCCAAGTGGCCCGCCATCCACCCCGAGCAGATCCAGCTCTATTCCCTGCCCACGCCGAACGGCGTCAAGGTCTCGATCATGCTGGAAGAGTGCGGCCTGCCGTATGAGCCGCACCTGGTGAGCTTCGAGACCAACGACCAGATGTCGCCGGAATTCCTCTCGCTCAACCCGAACAACAAGATCCCGGCCATCCTTGACCCGAACGGCCCGGGCAGCGAGCCACTGGCCTTGTTCGAGTCCGGCGCGATCCTGATCTACCTGGCCGAAAAGGCCGGCAAGTTCATGCCCGTCGACGCCGCCGGGCGCTACGAGACCATCCAGTGGGTGATGTTCCAGATGGGCGGCATCGGGCCGATGTTCGGCCAGCTAGGCTTCTTCAACAAGTTCGCCGGCAAGGACTATGAAGACAAGCGCCCACGCGACCGCTACGTGGCCGAGTCGAAGCGCCTGCTGGGCGTGCTGAACACGCGGCTCACCGGCCGCGCCTGGGTGATGGGCGACGCCTACACCATCGCCGACATGGCGATCTTTCCGTGGGTGCGCAACCTGGTGGGTTTCTACGAGGCGGGCGACCTGGTGGGCTTCAAGGATTTTCCGGAAGTGGCGCGCGCGCTGGATGCGTTCGTGGCGCGGCCGGCCGTGGTGCGCGGGCTGGCGATTCCGAAGCGGGGTTGAAGCAGCGATGAAGCAGACGCGGCCTCGCGTCTGCGAGGTATCA
>JAQGMQ010000613.1 GCA_028292305.1 Rhodoferax sp. | reverse complement strand
GGAGCGTTCTTCGATGATTTCCATCGGCGCGGCCAGCTAGCCGGCGCGCAACAGAAGAGAGGTGTCGAAGGCTTCATGGGTCGTCATGCGGCCCGAGATCTGCACCCGGCCCCCCGAGATCTCGCTGCGGATCACCGGCGCGGTGACCACTTCGCCCTTGCCCTTTTCGAACAGGATGATGGCCATGCGCTTGTTGATGTTTTCGCGCGTCACGTCCTTGAAGATGCGGGCGCCCTTGGCGTCCAGCGTCAGGTTGACGGTGGGCTCCTGCGTCTGGCTTTCGAAACCGGGTTGGGCGTCGGTGAGGTTTTCGCCGGTCAGGATCACCTGCTTCTTGACGATCACCGCCTGGCCACTGCGGTCGGGGTATTTCTCGGCACCGAACGGCACGGCGCCGGCGCCGCTTTCGGCCGACCGGGCTTCGGTGCTTTCGTCGACCAGGCGCACTTCCAGCGTGGCCGTGCGGCCCAGGATGTCCTTGGCCTTGGCCGTGTCCTGCACACCGGGCAACTGCACCACGATGCGGTCCTGGCCCTGCTGCTGGATCACCGGCTCGGCCACGCCGAGTTCGTTGATCCGGTTGTGCAGCGTGGTGATGTTCTGCTTCAGCGCCTGGTCCTGCACGCGGCGCGCGGCCTCGGGCTTGATGGTGGCAACCAGCTTGTACTCGGTGCCGTCGGGCGCGTCGGTGCTTTGCAGGTCGGGGAACTGGTCTGTCAGCACGGCCTTGGCCGCAGCCAGCGTGGCCTGGTCGCGCAGGCGCACTTCGATGGCCTGGCCATTGCGGTTGATGCCGCCGTGGCGCACGTTTTTCTCGCGGAGGATGCTGCGCAGATCACCGGCCAGCGATTCGGCCTTCTTGGTCAGGGCCGCCTGCATGTCGACCTGCAGCATGAAGTGCACGCCGCCGCGCAAGTCCAGGCCCAGGTACATCGGGCCGGCGTGCAAAGCGCTCAGCCAGGCCGGCGAACGCGACAGCAGATTCAGCGCCACCACATAGCCGGGGCTGGTCGGATCGGGCACCAGGGCCTTTTCGATCGCTTCCTTGGCCTTGAGCTGGTTGTCGGTGGAATCGAACCGGGCCTTGACCGAGCTCGCGTCCAGGCTGACCAGTTCGGGCGTCAGGCCGGCGGCCTTCAGGGCTTCTTCGACCCGGGCCTGCGTGGTCGCGTCGACCTTCACGCTGGCGCGGGCGGAGGACACCTGCACGGCCGGCGATTCGCCAAAAAAATTGGGCAGGGTGTAGATCGCCCCCACCAACAGCGCGACCAGAATGATCGCGTACTTCCATACCGGATAACGGTTCATGATCGCGCTTGAGAGTCCAGATTCGTGGGAGGCTTACTTGATGCTGCCTTTTGGCAGCACTTGCACGACGGCACTGCGCTGCACCTGGACTTCGATGCCATTGGCGATCTCCAGGCTCAGCACGCCGTCACCCAGCTTGGTGACCTTGCCGAGCAGGCCGCCAGCGGTGGCGATCTCGTCGCCCTTGGCCAGCGCTTCGATCATCGAGCGGTGTTCCTTCTGCTTCTTCATCTGCGGGCGGATCATCACGAAATACAGCACCACAAACATCAGGACCAGCGGCAACATGCTGGTGAGCGACGACATCATGTCGCCGGCAGGGGCTGCAGCGGGGGCGGTTTGGGCAAAAGCGGAAGAAATGAACAAGGCGAACTCCACGGGAGAAAACAAAAAATAAGACACGCAGCCGGCATGCTCCAAACACGCGGTGGCTGAACAAAGTGGGCCCGATTGTATGCCGCGCCATGCCGGGCCCAACCACAAGCCCCTCGGACGTCTAAGGCGTGTGTTTCAGCCATTGGCGCGCCCGTCGGTGCAAATCGGCGCGGGCCTGCCGCGGGTTGTTTCAGACTTCGGTACTGGTCTCGGTCGACGCGGTGCTGCCGGCCCAGTCGCGCACGCCGGGCAACATGGCGTCGACGGCCGCCAGCGACACCCGGTCGGACGGCGGCGCCAGCGCGGCCAGTGCGTTCAGCGCTTCCGCCGACAGCCGGCCGGCCAAGCGGTTGAGTTCGCTGAAGCGCAAGCCCTGCCGCACCAGGTGGGCGATGAAGGTATGGCGCAGCGTCTCTGGCGTGATCTCGTGCGGCAGGTCCAGGTGCGCGTCGTGGGCGCTCGAGGTGACCACCGCCTGGATGTCGTCCAGTTGCAGCTTGTCGCCATGGCTGCCGGCAAAAAGCGGCGCCTCGGCCGGAGCGCGCGCGGGGCGCAAGGCTTGCGCCAACGCACCGGGCAGGGTCAACACGCGTTTCGAGCCGCCGGGCACCGCCAGCGTTTGCGCCGCGGTATCGACATCGCCGGCGCGCAACGCTTCCAGCTCGGCGGGGCTCAGGCCGCAGAGCAGGCAGGCCAGCATCGGCTGCACTTCCGGCGCGGCGGAGGCCAGCAGTTGCCGCACCTCGGCCCCGGTGAGTTCGCGCGGCAACGGCCGGGCCGGCATCGGCAGGGCGTGTGGCGCCATGCCGTCGGGCCCGTGCTGCAGCAGGGCCGCCGCGCCAGCACCCCCAGCACCGCCATGCGCCAGCCGGCCCGACGGATCCTGGTAGGGGTTCTGCACCCACTGCTGCGGGATGATCACCGTCGACGGGCCCGCCACCACCTCTTCGCGGTTGAAGAACTCGACGAACCACACCGCCAGAAAAGCCAGCAGCAGCGAGGCGACCACGCTGATGGCCGCGTCGCGGGCGTACAGCGGCCGCCAGGCCGACTCGGGCGTGGTGGCCAGCTCCACCACCTGCACCCAGGGCTTGCGCGTGGCCTCGCTGGCCTCCAGCGTCAACAGCTTCTGGCGCGCGGTCTGGCGCAGCTTCTCCAGCCCGTCCAGTTCGTCCTGCATGGTCTTGAAGTCGGCGAAGCTGCGGCTGAAGCCCTGTACCGATTGTTTGTCCTCGTTCAGCTGCTGCTGCAGGCGCCGGCTCGCGGCCCGGGCGCCGTTCAGTTCTTCTCGCGCCACGGCCACGGCGTTCTGTTGGGCCTTGCCACGCTCCACTTCCAGTTGCTGCTCCAGGCTGTCGATACGCATCTTCAGCGCGCGGGCGTCTGGGTCCATGCCCAGGTAGTTGGGTGTGAACTGGCGCTCCAGCGCGCGCCATTCCTCGCGCCACTGGGACAGCCGCTGTTCCATGCCGGCCACGGTCGGGTTGTCCTTCGACAATTGCGCCAGCCGGCCCTCGGCCACGGCCTGCTCCACGGCGCGCAGCTTGCCGTCGGCCGTGGCTTCACGTTCGTTGGCCGTGGCCAGCGACGTGCCCATGCCCTTCAGGCGCGCCAGCACCTGGTTCTCGTCGCGTTCGGCCGAGACGATATTGGATCGCAGGCGGAACGCTTCCACTGCTTTTCGGCGCTCCGCCACCTGGGTGTCCATGACGCGGGTTTCCTCGCGCAGGTCGGCCAGCATCTTGGTCGACGCGGCCTCGCCCGCACGCGCCTGCTCTTCGCGGTAGACGTCGATCACGGTGTTCACCACCGGCGCCACGCGTTCGCGCTGCGGGCTCTGCGCTTCGATCTGCACCACGTTCGTGCCACCGACCGGGTTCACGGTCAGCATGTTCTGCAGCGCGGCAACGGGGTCGCCCGCGCCCGCGTCTATGGCCTGGCCGCGGTCCTTCAGGCGTGCCGCCACCTTCTCCAGCAGCGGCCGGCTGCTGAAGACCTGCATCTCGACGAGGAAGGCCTGGTTGCTGTCCTGTTGCGCCGCGACGTCATTCACCGCTGACTTGAGCTGCGGCGTCACCTGCACCCGGGCCGTGCCCAGGTAAACGGCCGGCCGCACGAAGGTGTAGGCCAGGCTGGCCAGTGCACACACCAGGAACACACCGGAAAACACGGCGACGCGGCGGCGCATCACGCGGCTGCGCGGCACGGGGCCCAGGTTGTCGCCAGCGGATGAATAGACGCGGTCTGAAAGGCGCGGGTCTTGCACGGTAGCCCCCTTGTCTCTTGGCATGGCCTAGCCATGCGGTGAACGGTGGCTGGGTGAACCATCGGTTCCGGCCCCGATCAGGGCGTGGACCGATGGGCATGGTGGATCACCCAGGAACGGCCACGAACTATAAGGCAGGGGCGCCGGCCGCGTGCCGGCCGAGTTGGTAAAACACGGCGAGCTTCTACCCCGCCTGCGTGATGCGTGATGCGTGAGGCCCAGCGCGCAAGGTGTGGTGCGCGATAGCCTCCGCGCTCAGGCGGCGCGCTGGGTGGCCGGCAGCTCGGCCTCGGCGTTGAACTTCACCACCAGCGCGGCCCACTTGTCGCGCGCCGGCTTGAGGTTGCGTTCCTTCACGTGGCCGTAACCCTTGATCTGCTCGGGGATGCGCGCGATCTCCACCGCCGTGGCGTGGTTGGCGGCGCTGAGCTTCGGCAGCAGTTGCATGATGCTGGCGCGGTACTCGCCGATCAGCGCGCGTTCGGTG
>JAQGMQ010000605.1 GCA_028292305.1 Rhodoferax sp. | reverse complement strand
ATGCACACTGAAAAAGGATTGGCGGCGTTCTTCTTGAAGGACTGCTCGAGTAGCTGCGTCAGCGACGTGAACTGGTGAACGTCGACCTCATGGGCGACGTTCGCGGGATAACTCTGCAGCCAGATTTTTTGCATGCCTCACTCCTTGTGAGGCAAATTGTGGGCGGGCGCGGCACTGTCGTGTTACCGGGCTTGTCCTAGGAGGGCCGCCTATTTCGTCCCGCAGGCGACAGCCACGCCGCGGGCCGCCGCTGAAGGCTTCAGCCGCAGGCGCTGAGGTGGCGCGCCGTCGGCGGCAACACCGAAATCGTCTCCACCAGTTGACGAATGGTTTCGCAGCGCGTCTTCAGCCGGATGCTGCGCAGCTGGCTGCGCACGGTGGAGATCTGCACGCCATGGCGGGTGGCGATCTCGCGCGGGCGCAGGCCGGTGCACACGGCGGCCAGCACGTTGCCTTCAGCGCCGGTCAGCCCGCGTTCACGTGCAAACAAGGCCACCGTCGAGCTGTCGCACAGCTGGCGTTTCGAGAAGACCAGCAACGCATGCCCATTGGCGAGCGGCGTGGCCAGCGGCACCACGGCAACAGTCGGTGACATGCCTTCGGTGCCCAGCCCGATCAGCCCGCGCATGCCGGTCTTGGCGCGTTGCATGGCGCGGTCGAGCTGGCCCGCGTCGCCGCGCTGCACGGTCGACAAACGGCCTTCGGCACCGCACAGCCCGGTACGGGTGTTGCCCGGCGCGTGCATGGCTTCGAACGCCAGTCCGTTGGCAAAGCGGATCTGCCGTGTGTCGATGTGCACCAGCGCCAGGCCATAGGCGACTTGCTCGAGTGCGGCTGTCAGCAGGGCTTCGGTGTTGGCTTCCGATTTGGGCGGGGGCGTCACGGCGTCGAAGGTGATAAAACTTGGTGAGCGTGGCAGGGCTTCATCCAGCAAGGCATTCAGCATGGCAGTTTCTCCTTGGAATCCGCACGCCTGCAGGTTGCAGACCAGCGATCGCCGGGCTCGGCGAGCGGTTTCCTCCGCGCGGTAGTTCAAGCGTACGACAAACCGACTATTTATTTAGTGTTTGCATGCCCTGTAGTTTGTGACGCACGCACAGGGGCTCAGGCACGCCGCTTGCCCGCGCTCGGGTGCTTGTTGCTCGACAGTTTTGGTCAGCGGCTCGACAGTTGGCGCGGCCCGCATCGGCGGCCTGTCATTCCTTCCAGCGTCCGTGCCGGGCCCAGGTCATCGCCTGAAGACTCCGACGCGTTCACTGCGCGGTGGCTTGCTGTCGAGCCTGATTTCTTGCCGCGCTGCGTGAAAATGACGCTTCTTCTGTCCTGCCCTTCATGCCCCGTCCAAAACACCATCCCTCGCCCGCCATGTCGATTTCGCACAGCCAGAAACCAGCCGCAGGCAATGGTTCGGCCACCACCGCGCCCGCGCCGCACTTTCCCCGTTGCGCGGACTGTGCGTTGCGGCGCAGTGGCAACTTCGCACCCATCACGCCCACCGAGCTGGCCTTCATTCAGGATTTCCGCCGTGAGAACCGATTGGCCGCACCGGGCACCGTCTTCATCCGCGAGAGCAGTACCGACGGCAAGCTGTACACGCTTTACGCGGGCTGGGCCTTTCGCTTCAAGACCCTCAGCGACGGACGCCGGCAGATCCTCAACTTCCTGTTGCCGGGCGACTTCATCGGCATGCAGCAGCACTTCAACGACGGTGCGGCTTATGGCGTCGAGGCGCTCACGCCGGTGTCCCTGTGTGTATTTCCGCAGACTGGCCTGCTTGGCCTGTTCAAAGAGTTGCCGGGCCTGGGGTTCGACCTGACCTGGCTGTCCGCCAGCCAGAAGACCGTGCTCGACGAAAACCTGCTGACCACCGGCCGGCGCAACGCCGCCGAGCGCGTGGCCATGCTGATGCTGCAGCTGTTTCAGCGCGCCGAACGCGTGGGCCTGGTGGTCGATGGCGCCATCGAATTCCCGTTGAACCAGCAGCATGTGGCCGACGCGCTCGGGCTCTCGCTGGTCCATACCAACAAGACCATGCGGCGGCTGCTGGCGATGGGCTTGTACAAGATCGAAAACGGCTGGCTCAGCCTGCGTGACACCAAGGCCCTGAAGCGTCTGGCGGACGCCGACGACGCGCTGCTGCGGCCGGTGCCGCTCATCTGATTCCGGGCCTGGCTGGCGTCGGTGCGCGCCTACAAAACCAGCCGCGCACCGATGACACGCGGAACGCTGCGCCACCCGTAAGCTCAGTCGAACCTGGCTGAAGCGTCGGCCGGTCGATTTCGAGCTAAGCCATGCATGCGGTGTCTGCCAGTTGCGACGCCGACCCTGGAGTCCAACAACATGAGCCGTTCACCGTCATCCGTGCTTCCCGCGTCCTCCGTTTCGGCGCCTTCGTCCGTGTCGCCAACCATGGCGCACAACCCACCCCGAAGTGCTGCCCCGTTGCAAGCCGCGGCGCTGATGCAGCAGCCGCTGCACCACCCCTTGCCGGGCCGCGTGGCGCGGCAACAGCAGCAAAACAACGGGGTCCCCGAGTTCCAGCCGCGCCTGCAGCAAGGCAGCCATGCAAGCGACGACAGTGCCCACACCTTGTCGGCCTATCTGGAACGGGCGAGCCGCGCCGGCGAGATGCCGGGTGCCCGGGTGCATGACATCTCCGAAGGCCGCGGCCAGGCGCGCAAACAGCAGCAGCAATAAGCCAAAGGAGGTGACGCTCGCGGCGTTCCGCGACCGCTGAATCCCCAGGGAGCCGCACCGTGCGGCGGCGCACGGCCACGTCCTACTTCTGCTGCGACGCCAGTTCCTGCAGGTCCTTTTCATAACCGTTCAACCACTTCATGCCCTGCTGGCGCTGCTGAGCGGTGGTGCGGTTGTGCAGGGCCGCCACCCCGTCACACATGCGTTGCGTGGCCGCGTCCTGTGCCTTCTGGCCCGCGGCCGACGGGCGCAGCAATCGCTCGATCGCGTCTTGCGCCTCCTGCACCGCGGTGTCGGCCTGCGGCGGCTTGGCCAGCCATTGGCGCAAGGTCTTCAGGGTGTCCTGCTGGCGGCGCTGGCGTTCGGTGTATTGCGTCTGCACGTCCAGCCCGGCCTGCGCGACTTCCTGCTTCAGGGCTTCGCGCTGGTCCGCATCGAGTTTGCCGTAGACCATCTGCGCGTTTTCCAGGGCCTTGTCATAACGCTTTTTCTGCACCTGCTCGGGCGTGCGGTCCAGCCAGTCCTTTTTGAAGTCGGCATTCGACTTGGCGTATTTCTTTTCGAGCGCTTCGACCTGGTGCGGCTGCAGCGTCATCGCCAGCTGCGCCGCCGTGGGCGCCGCGGCCACCACCAGCAGATCGAGCCGGGTGCGCACTTCGGCCCACTCGCTGCAGACCTGCGCAGGCGTGATGTCCTGCGGCATCAGGGTCTGTGCCTGGCGCAGCAGCCGGGCGTATTCGGGCAGCTCGC
>JAQGMQ010000573.1 GCA_028292305.1 Rhodoferax sp. | reverse complement strand
CGCCAGTGCAGTCAACGTAGGTGCGGTTTGTTTTGTCGGCAAGCTTGAAGGCCGCTCCTTGGCTTTTGGTCGTGATGCACAACCGGACCGCGGAGACGCGGGCCCAGGAAGAAAGAACCGGAGGATCGCCACTCAGGCCAGTGTCTACAGCCACCGACCCCACCGACGTCGCCATGTCATCTGCCGTATAGAACCTCTGAGCAGTGCGCGACTTGGTGTCGACCGTTACAGCGAATACGCCATAGGTAATCTGAAGATCCTCGATTCCAGCCAAAAGTGGCTGGTAGATATCCGTCGCCGCGGCCGCGCCGTTACCATTACACGCAAGGCTGAAAGTCTTGATTTTCACCTTGTCAATCTCTGTGTATGTCTCTTTGATTGCAAAGCGATTCGATACGAACAGCGGCTGCAATGGAGGCCCCGCGGGATTCGCCACATTCAACCGGTTGGCGTTGCTGGGATCCTTGTCCACGTTGCCGCCAGTGCAATCAAACCGATGGCCCGTATTGGTTCCAAGATTGTCGTTGGTGAAATAGTTGATGACGATCGAGTCACCCGTAGACGGAGTTGTGTCGCATTTGCCAGTTGCGGGAAGAAAAGCAGCGCTGTCGCATCCAAAAATGCCCGCTTTGTAAACATCCGCTGGCGTCGTTGTCGGCGGGACCCAGTCTGAGATCAGGCTGGCGTTGTTCCCTACGACGGCGGTCGGCGGGTACGCGGTGATTTTGGGAAATGACTCGTCCGACGTCAAAACCCTGGAAGTGTTGGCTGGGTAGTAGCCAGCCATCATGATCTGTTCTCCGATCAGTTGCAGCGCGAACGTGCCGACCTCGGTATTGCTGCTGCTCGTATCGATTGCGCGCTGCGTCTCGCGCGTACCGAGATAAACATAGGCAGCTGCCGCGACAAGAAAGAGCGTTATCGCCATCGTGACCATCAATTCGATCAGGCTGACGCCAGCCTGGCGTTTGAATGCGTGGAGGCTTGTCATGGCATGAAGGAGAAGCGAGTGCACCGCACACCATCCGGCACGGTGGCCGCGGATGGGCAGCAGGTCTGCTGCGCAATGCCCGATTCCGTGTTGGCGGTACTGCAGGTCTTTGCTGCAACAAGCGAGACGGTAGTGCTTCCGTCGTTGGTGGCAAGCGTTTTGTCGGTATTGTCCTTGTCGAGCCACATGAATGTCACATCGATTCCCGTGAGTCTGTTGCCGGCCACGAACACAGCGCCCTGTGGAAGACTCTCCCGAACCCGCTTGCGCCAACTCAGCACGTCCCAGGCTGCAAGGTCCTGAGGTAAATAGACGCCCGCAGAGTCCTTGGGAACCGCGTTGATCTGGCTTGTTAAAGAGTCATCGGTCACGTTTTGTTGGGTGGTCCAAGTTGCCTGGTACGTGTACTTCGAATCATCGACGTCGCTTGAGGAAAGCGCCGCATCCTTGATGCCCCCGGTCTGCCAGTTCGGCCCCGCCATTTCCGGATTGGTTCGGACGCGGTCGGTGAAATCGGAGAGCAGAATGGCAATGGAGGACCGTGCGCTACTACCGATCTTGTATTTCGCCGTGGCTACCTGCAAGCCGGCAATACCCAGCAGCCCAATGGAAAGCACAATCACGGCCACCAGGACTTCCACCAGAGTCACGCCTCGTGAATGTCGAAGGCGAGCCGATGGATCGATACAAAAGGCGGGTAAAGGTCCACGTTTCATAGATGTTCGTTTTCAGTAGGCGCAGGTGGATGCCGCTGGAACCGTTCGCGTGCGCCCCATCTTGTCAAGACAGATATTGAAGCCCGTTTGCTGTTCTGGCGGGTATTCACGGTATTTAAGATCAAAACGGTCGATGGAACCCATACCGTTACTTCCGTGGGCGTTGAATTGGACGCGTCGCGTGCTGGTGTTCGCGACCAGGTGGAAGTCGCCGCCGCCGGCTCCGCGAACAAGCACGAGGTCGGCGGCAGACACTGCCTTTCCCTTTGAGTTTTTACCGTAATCGCTGTCGCACCCCGGGTTGATAAAGACGATCCAGCCTACCCGCCAATCGTCGCCTGTCTGCTTGCAAAACGGCACAGCCGCTTCCGCCGTATCGCTCATGCAGATCGTCGTGCAGATGTTCTTGCTCACCGCCTCATTGCGCGCGCGCTGTACGCCGCCCATGAATTCATTGCCGAGGCCGGATAAGGTATTGCGCACATAGAGCGCCCGCAGCGAAGGCGCGGCAAGCGTGCCCAGAACGGCAACGATCGCGATGGTCACCATCAACTCGATCAGCGTGAAGCCGCGCTGGCGCCTGGCTTGATCGGTTGAATGGGGGACGGAGCACATTTGTGCATTGTGCCGCTGCCCTTACCTCACGGGGGGGCCGTTGATCCCGAAAAAGCGACCGCTGGCCGGGCGGCACAGCGGTTGTACTGCCCGCCGGTTCAAATGTCCTGGATCAGCCGGCTGAATTCGTCCACATCTTCAAAGCTGCGGTACACCGAGGCAAAGCGCACATAGGCCACCTTGTCGAGCTTCTTCAGTTCGCGCATCACCAGCTCGCCGAGTTTGGCGGTGGGGATTTCCTTGGCGCCGCTGGTGAGCAGTTTGCGTTCGATGCGCTCCAGCGCGGCGTCGACCTGTTCGATGCTGACGGGGCGCTTGCGCAGGGCCAGGCGCATCGACGACTGCAGCTTGGCCGGGTCGAAATCAGCCCGGCTGCCGTCTTTCTTGACGACGCTGGGCATGGCGACTTCGGCGCGTTCGTAGGTGGTGAAGCGCTGCTCGCAGGCGCCGCAGCGGCGGCGGCGGCGGATCAGGTCACCGTCTTCTGACTCCCGCGTCTCCACGACCTGGGTTTCGCCGTGGCCGCAAAAAGGGCATTTCATGGCTGCGGGTCGTGGGGTTGCGAGCGGGGTTGCGGCTTAGCGGTAGACCGGGAAGCGGGCGGTCAGCGCGTTGACCTTGGCGCGGACGGCGCTGACGTTGGCCTCGTCGCGCGGGTTGTCCAGCACGTCGGCGATCAGGTTGGCCGTGGTGCGGGCTTCTTCGTCCTTGAAGCCGCGGGTGGTCATGGCCGGGGTGCCGATGCGCACGCCGCTGGTGACCATCGGCTTCTCGGGGTCGTTCGGGATGGCGTTCTTGTTGATCGTCATGTGGGCGTTGCCCAGTACGGCCTCGGCTTCC
>JAQGMQ010000556.1 GCA_028292305.1 Rhodoferax sp. | reverse complement strand
GTATCAGAAATCAATACGAGGCCAGCCTTTAGTATACATACCGTTCTGAAGCATATGTACTACCCCGGCGGCGCCGGGGCCGGCCGGCCTCACACCGTCCGGCTGCGCGCCAGCGGCGGGTTCTTCGCGAAGTAGCGTTCGATGCCGCGCAGCAGTGCATCGGCCAGCTTGACCTGGTACTCGGGGTCGCGCAGCCGGGTTTCCTCCTCGGGATTGCTGATGAAGGCGGTTTCCACCAGCACGCTGGGGATGTCCGGGGCCTTCAGCACCGCGAACCCCGCCTGCTCGACATTGCCCTTGTGCAGCTTGCCCACGCGGCCGATCTCGCCGATCAGCGCGCCGCCGAGTTTCAGGCTGTCGTTGATCTGCGCGGTGGTGCTCATGTCGAGCAGTGCGCGCTGCACCTGCGCCTCGTGGCCGCCCACGTTCACGCCGCCCACCTTGTCGGCGTCGTTTTCCTTGTTGGCCATCCAGCGTGCCGCGCTGCTCGATGCGCCGCTCTGGCTCAGCGCGAACACGCTGGCGCCGCGCGCGGCGGGCGTGGTGAAGGCGTCGGCATGGATGCTCACGAACAGGTCGGCCTGCACGCGGCGCGACTTCTGCACCCGCACCTGCAGCGGCACGAAGAAGTCGGCGTCGCGGGTCATGAAGGCGCGCATCGGGCTGCCGTTGATGGTGGTGGCGTTGATGCGTTCGCGCAGCAGGTGCGCCACCTTCAGCACGATGTCTTTCTCGCGCGTGCCGCCGGGGCCGATGGCGCCTGGGTCCTCGCCGCCGTGGCCGGGGTCGAGGGCGATGATGATCAGCCGGTCGGTGCGGTTCGCGGGTGCGGCCGCGGTGGCCGTTGCGGCGGCCTCCTTGGCGACTTTCGCGGCCGGTGTGGCCGCGGCAATGGCGGCATGCGGCGGCGGCGTCACCGTCACCACGGCCTTGTCGCCTGGCGGCGTGACGGCAGCAGCGTGGCCGGATTTCTCGGTCTGCTTGGCGATCAGCTCGGCCAGCGGGTCGGCGCCGCCGTTGCCAGCCTGCGGCGGCGACGCGGTCAGCGGCGGCGTGGTCAGCGCCGTGGTCGCGCCTGGTGCCAACGCGGGGGCCTTCAGGCGCTCCGTGATCAGCGCTTCGAGCGGGTCTTCAGCTTGCGCCGGGTACAGGTCGAAGACCAGCCGGTGCTGGTAGGCGGCCACCGGCTGCAAGGTGAACACCTGGGGCGACGCCGCACGTTTCAGGTCGATCACCAGGCGCACCACGCCGGGCGCGTTCTGGCCCACACGGATGCCGGCGATGTTCGGGTCGTCGGCCTGCACGCGGCCCACCAGTTCGCGCAGCGCCGGGTTCAGGTCGATGCCTTCGATGTCCACCGCCAGCCGCGGCGGGTTGGTGATGAAGATCTGCTTGGTGGTGAGCGCCGTGTCGGATTCGATGGTGACGCGGCTGTAGTCGGGCGCGGGCCAGACACGCACGGCCACGATGCCCGCGCCGCGGGCGATCTGTTGCAGGCCGAGCAGCAACACCAGCGCGCTGCCGCGCAATGCGTCGCGGCGCTTCACTGCCGCACCGCCTGCATGGCCTGCGCGGCGTTGATCAGTGCCAGGCCGGTGGCGGTCGCCGCGGTCAGGGTCACCTGGCGCGCCGTGTCGCCGGTGGGTTCGATCGCGACCACCAAATCGGGCGTGGGCAACATGCCGGCGGCCTGGTCGGGCCACTCGGCCAGTTTCAGCCCGGGGCTGGCGAAGATGTCGCGAAAGCCGGCGTCTTCCCATTCGCGCGGGTCGCTGAAGCGGTAGAAGTCGAAATGCCAGATCGACAGCGGCAGGTCTGGCAGCTCGTGCGGTTCGACCACGGCATAGGTAGGGCTCTTGATGCGGCCCTGCACGCCGAGCGCGCGCAGCAGATGCCGCACGAAGGTGGTCTTGCCGGCGCCCAGCGTGCCTTGCAGGGCGATGAAGGCGTTGCGCAGGGCCGGTTGCAGGGCGAGAGTGCGGGCAAACGCCTCGGTGGCGGCCTCATTGGGCCAGGTCATGCTGGCGCTTTGCGACCCGGGGTGCTGGGGGCTTCCTACAATGGCCTGGTGATGATTGACAGTGCTCAGAACGACGGCCTCCAGTTGGTGTCTCAAATTCAGGTTTGGGCGCGGGAATTGGGATTTTCCCAAATTGGCGTGGCACCCGTCGATTTATCGTCCGCCGAAGAAGGATTGAGTGCCTGGCTGGACCAAGGGTTCCATGGTGACATGGCTTATATGGCGGCCCACGGCATGAAGCGCGCGCGGCCGGCCGAGCTGGTGCCGGGCACGGTGAGCGTGATCACCGCACGCATGAATTATCTGCCGCGCGCCACACCTGCGGATTGGCAGGCCCGGGAATTCGCGCGGCTCGACGCGCCGGGGGAAGCCATCGTGTCGGTCTACGCGCGGGGCCGCGACTACCACAAGGTGTTGCGCACCCGCCTGCAAAAGCTCAGCGAACGCATCGCCGCCCACGTGGGGCCATTGGGCTTCCGGGCGTTCACCGACTCGGCGCCGGTGCTGGAGGCCGAGCTGGCTTCGCGCAGCGGGCAGGGCTGGCGCGGCAAACACACGCTGGTACTGAGCCGCGACGCGGGCTCGATGTTCTTCCTCGGCGAAATTTATATCGACCTGGCACTGCCGCCCACGGAGCCCGTCACCGCGCATTGCGGCAGCTGCCAATCGTGCATCGACATCTGCCCGACGCAGGCGATCCTGGCGCCGCAGCGGCTCGACGCGCGGCGCTGCATCTCCTACCTCACCATCGAACACGCGGGCCCGATCCCGCTGGCGTTGCGCCCGCTGATGGCCAACCGCATCTACGGTTGCGACGACTGCCAGCTGGTCTGCCCGTGGAACAAGTTCGCCCAGCGCACGGCCTTGCCTGATTTCGACGAGCGACAAGGCCTGAGCGGCCAGCAGCTGACCACGCTGTTCGCCTGGACCGAAGACGAATTTCTGCGCTACACCGAAGGCAGTCCGATCCGCCGCATCGGCCATGAACGCTGGCTGCGCAACGTGGCGGTGGCGCTGGGCAACGCCTTGCGCACGGCGGGTGACGTGGACGGCGTGGCGCAGGCCTTGCAACGGCGTTTGACAGACGACAGCTCCCTGGTGCGCGAACACGTGGCCTGGGCGCTGGCGCAGGCGGTGGTTGGCAGCGACAGCAGCCGACCCTGAGGCGCGGCCGCCGGCACGGCCCAACCAGGCCAGGGTGTTGTCGGCTGCCTCAGGTGCACAGGCCTGGCAGGGCGGTGTCAATCACCGAAGCCCGGCGCAACACGGTGGGTTGGGCCACTGCGCACTGGGTCGGAACCAGGTGCAACGCGTAACCAGTCGCCTCGCCGGCGGGCATGATGCCGTTGGGCTTGACCGGCTGCGCGGCTGGCGCGTTCAGCAGGCGGCGCACGCTGGCGATGCCGTAACGCGATACGCCGATGCCCAGCAAGCCCAGGCCCAGCATCACCGTCCAGGAAGGTTGGGGCAAGGCCGTGGCGTCGTCTTCGGTCGCCGACTGTTCCACCGTGGCGCCGAGGGCCGTGGCGCTCTCGGGTTCGGCCGATTCGCGTGCGCCAGCGGCATAGCCGTAGAGGTTGTCGGCAAGGTTGCTGTCCAGCAGACCGCTGCTCAGGATGACGTCGTCGCACGACACGCCGTTGGCTCCGGGGCAGGCGTTGTCGAAATGCGTATTCCCGAAGTCGAGTGCGCTGGCGGTGGTGGGGCGCATGGCTTCATCCGCTGCGCGCGCATGGGTGCCGACCCGGCCATCATCGAAGCTGGGGCTGGCCACCGCCGCCGCGCAGGCACTGAAGAGGAGGGCGCCAATGGCAAACCATGAAGCAATGGTTTTGCGCGTGTGTTGCGCTTCGATGACGGGAGGGTTTTGGGCGTCGCATGTGGGCATGCTGTCTTTCTGCTGATGGGATCGGGGGCGGTGTGTGCACCGCCGCGCATCCTATCGATGAAAAACAGAGCCAAGCAGCATTGGATTCAGATGGGAAGGTAATACTTCGCGATTTCTGTAATTTCACGCCTACCTGTTTCTGTGGCGTGCGGATTGCGGCCCCATCGGCCCCGCAATCACACCAAAAGCCACAACGCAAACGGCAGGCTGGCCATGCCGAGCAAGGTCGACAGGCTCACCAGGCCCGCGGTGAAGGCGCCGTCATAACCCATCTTGGCCGCCAGCACATAACAGCTCGAAGCCGTGGGCAGCGCCGAAAAAGCCAGCAGCACGGTGCTCTGCACGGCGGTCAGCCCGTACAAGCGCGACAGCGTGAAAGCAGCCAGCGGCAAGATGAAATGCCGGATCGACAACACCGAGATCGCCAGCGCCTTGGCCCGGGCCAGCGGGCCGAACTGCATGCCCGCGCCGGCTGCCATCAGGCCGAGTGCCAGCGACGCGGCGCCAATGCGCGTCACCGCCGGCTCGAGCCAGACCGGAATGCGAAAGCCCAGCACGTTGGCCAGCAGGCCCGACGCGGTGGCCACGATCAAGGGGTTGCGCAGCAGCTCGCGGGCAAAGCCGCGCTGTGCATGGCGGGCCATGGGCCAGATCGCGGCCACGTTGAAGATCGGCACACACACGCCGATCAGCACCGCAATCAGCAGCAGGCCCGCGGGCCCGGCCAGCCGGTCGGCCAGCGCCAGGGCGATGAATGAATTGAAGCGGAAGGCGACCTGCGCGCTGGCCGCGTGTTCGCGTCGGTCGATGCGCGGGCCGAGCCAGGGCAGGTGGGGCAGGGCATACGCCAGGCCGATGCCGAACAGGCCCAGCGTCACGCCGGCGGCGATCAGTCTGGAGGCCGCGGCCAGGTCCAGCGGGCTCTTCACGATGGAGTGGAACAGCAGTACGGGAAACAGGAAGTAATAGGTCAGACTCTCCACCTGCAGCCACACGGTGCGGTTCAGTGCGGTATGGCGGCACACCAAATAGCCGCACAGGATCAGAGAGAAATCAGGAAAAAGTAGCTGGGCATAGTTCACCTGCTTGAGAATACCAGCGAACTTCTCGGCCTCCGGGTTTGTCCTCTATGGGTTATCCACGGTGGCCGGCGGTGCACTTGGCCCTAACATCGCACAACTATTTTCCCCATGAATTTCAACCCGAAACTGTCTGCCGCCATCGTCTCCTGCCTGCTCGCCCTTGGTCTAGGGGTGCCGGCCGTGGCCGCCACGATGGAGGGCGTGCAGTTCGACGACAGCACCAAGCTGGCGGGCAGCCAGCTGCAGCTGAACGGGCTGGGGCTGCGTGGCGTGTCGATCCTCAAGGGTTATGTGGCCGGCCTGTATCTTTCGCGCAAGGCGAGCACCGCCGAAGAGGCCATGGCGGCACCGGGCCCCAAGCGGGTGCAGATGCGGCTGCTGATCGACGCGCCGCCGCAGGTGTTCAACAAGGCCCTGCTCTCCGGCATCCGCAAGAACGCCAACGAGGCGCAGCAGGCGGCGTTGAAGGAACGCACCGACCAGTTCGAGAGCATGATCGACGCGGCCGGCAGCCTGCACCAGGGCGACACGGTGAACCTCGACTTCGTTCCCGGCAAGGGCATGACGCTGGCCGTGAACGGCAAGCAGCAGCCCAGCGCAATTCCGGGGGACGATTTTTACAACGCGGTGCTCGGTATTTTTGTCGGGGAGCACCCGGTGGATGCGAAGATGAAGAAGGGACTGCTCGGGCAGGAATAAGCGTCCCGGCAGTGGAGAATCACAACCAGCGGTCTTCGGGCCAAAGTCGTTTTTTGTAATGAGGAGATCAACCAGCATGCTACGCCGCCGCACTCTTTTTGCCTTGAGCCTGCTCGCCGCAGCCGGCTCCGCCATGGCCCAGGGTTATCCGAACAAGGTCGTCAGGCTGCAGGTGCCGTTCGCACCCGGCGGCACCACCGACATCATTGCCCGCACCATCGCCGACGCGCTGGGCCGGGCCATCGGCCAGAGCGTGATCGTCGAAAACAAGGCCGGCGGCGGCGGTGTGATCGGGGCCACCGAAACGGCACGGGCCACGCCCGATGGTTACCAACTGGGCATCGCCACGGTGTCCACCGTGGCTGCCAACCCGGCCATCAACCCGAAGATCCCGTACAACCCGATCACCGACTTCACGCCGATCATCAACATCGCCGCCACGCCCAACATCATTGCGGTGAACCCGAGCTTTCCGGCCAAGGACTACAAGGGCTTCATCGCCGAGCTGAAGAAGGCGCCGGGCAAGTATTCGTTCGCCTCGTCGGGCACGGGCGGCATCGGCCACCTGCAGATGGAGCTGTACAAAAGCATGACGGGCACCTTCGTCACGCACATTCCCTACCGCGGCGCGGGCCCGGCACTGAACGACACCGTGGCCGGCCAGGTGCCGATGATCTTCGACAACCTGCCGTCGGCCCTGCCGTTCATCAATACGAATCGGCTGGTGCCGATCGTCGTGGCGGCACCGCAGCGCCTGGCGGCCCTGCCCAATGTGCCCACCTTCAAGGAAGTCGGCCTGGAGCCGGTGAACCGCATGGCGTTCTATGGCATCTACGGCCCCAAGGGCCTGCCAAAGGAAGTGGTCGACAAGATCAACGCCGGTGTGCGCAAGGCGCTCGAAGACCCGGCCGTGAAAAAGCGCATCGAGGAAACCGGCTCGCTGATCGTGGCCAACACGCCCGAGGAGTTTGCCGAGCAGATCAAGGCCGAATACGCCGTGTACAAGAAGGTTGTGACCGACGCCAAGCTCACGCTGGACTGGGCCCCCAGGCCAATTTTTCAGCCGCCTCCGGGCGGCTTTCTTTTTTTACGCAGTTTCCTGATGCACCCCGACAGCCAACACCGGATCGACAGCTTCATCGACGCCATCTGGCTCGAGGAAGGCCTCTCCAAAAACACGCTCAGCGCCTACCGCCGCGACCTGAGCCTGTACGCCGACTGGCTGGGCGGCGGCCAGCGCCCGCTGGACAGCACAGCCGAAGTCGACCTGCACGGCTACTTCGCCGCGCGGCACAGCGACACCAAGGCCACGTCGGCCAACCGAAGGCTCACCGTGTTCAAGCGCTACTTCCGCTGGGCCCTGCGCGAACGTGCCATCACCGCCGACCCCACGCTCAAGCTGCAAGCCGCGCGCCAGGCCTTGCGCGTGCCGAAGACGCTGACCGAAGCCCAGGTGGAAGCTCTGTTGAACGCGCCCGATGCCGACGCCACCCTTGGCCTGCGTGACCGCAGCATGCTCGAGCTGATGTTCGCCAGCGGCTTGCGCGTGAGCGATCTGGTGCTGCTGAAA
>JAQGMQ010000512.1 GCA_028292305.1 Rhodoferax sp. | reverse complement strand
CGCGAGAAAAAGACATCGTGCTGCAGGTCGCGCACCGGCTGCGGGAGCGCATCAATGCGGCCAGTGTGAACGGGAGCCCGATGCGCGCCTTCATGACGCGCGATTCGGACTTCTTCGTGCCGCTCGGCACGCGAGTGCAGAAGGCGCGGCGCGTGCAGGCCGACCTGTTCGTGAGCATCCATGCCGACGCCTTCATCACCCCCAACGCCCGCGGCGCGAGTGTGTTCGCGTTGAGCCACGGCGGCGCCTCGAGCAGCGCGGCGCGGTGGCTGGCCAACAAGGAAAACAACGCCGACCTGATCGGCGGCATCAACGTGCAGTCGAAGGATGCGCAGGTGCAGTCGGCCATGCTCGACATGAGCACCACGGCGCAGATCAACGACAGCCTGAAGCTGGGCAGCGCGCTGCTCGGCGAGATCGGCCACGTCGGGCAGTTGCACAAGGCGCGGGTCGAGCAGGCTGGTTTTGCGGTGCTCAAGGCGCCCGACATCCCGAGCGTGCTGATCGAAACCGCGTTCATCAGCAACCCCGAGGAAGAGGCACGGCTCAAGAGCGACGCCTACCAGCAGCAACTGGCCGACGCGATCATGCGCGGCATTGCCGGCTACTTCGCCAAGAACCCACCGCTGGCGCGCAACCGCACGGTGTGATGTGGTCCGCGGTCTGTGGCTTGCGGTCTGCGGCTTGCGGCCCGGCTGCGCTGCAAGGCACTGCCGATGCCGCTTAGCACCGCAGGCCGACAGCGGTGTCTGCCTTTGGCCTACACGCGCGCCACAAGGCCGGTTCTACAGTTGTTTCACAGGCCAGGCCCATGGCCATGCTTCAACAGCGTGGATCGGCAATAGGTCTGCAACAAGACTTTGAGGTGACTGATATGAAAACAAATCTTCTGCTGGCCGTTGCGGCCGCTTCCGTGATCGGGCTCAGTGGTTGCGCGTCCAGCCCGAGCAACCAACAGGTCGGCACCGGCGTAGGCGCGGTGGTCGGCGGCGTAGCGGGCAATGCCTTGTTCGGCAGCACCCTGGGTACCGTGGGCGGCGCCGCGGCCGGCGCGCTGATCGGTAACGAAGCCGGCAAGAACCGCGACCGCCGTTAAGCCGCCTTCATCGGTTTCAAAAACAAACGGGCCCTCGGGCCCGTTTCGTTTGTCGGGGCCTGAGGGCCCTTTTTTATGCCGGCTTGGATAGCCGTGCCCTCAACGCGCCGAACACCACCAGTGCGGCCGGCACCAGGATCAGCCCCCAGATGACCTTGTCCAGGTTCTGCTTGACCCAGGGCACGCTGCCGAGAAAGTAGCCCGCCGTGGCGATGCCGAACACCCACAGCACCGCGCCGCT
This sequence comes from Rhodoferax sp., assembly GCA_028292305.1. Lineage (GTDB taxonomy): Bacteria > Pseudomonadota > Gammaproteobacteria > Burkholderiales > Burkholderiaceae_C > Rhodoferax_B. The sequence goes on along the minus strand of JAQGMQ010000512.1, from coordinate 1,660 downwards.
CACGTTGAACAGGCTGAACTTGCGCCGGTCCATGGCGGCCACGCCGGCCACGAACGGCGCGAAGGTGCGGATGAACGGCATGAAGCGCGCGGCGATGATGGTGAAGCCGCCGTATTTTTCATAGAACGCGTGGGCCTGGTCGAAGGCCCGCTTGTTGAAGAAGCGCGAATTTTCCCACTGGAACACCTTCGGCCCAAAGTGCCGGCCGATCATGTAGTTGCTCTGGTCGCCGAGAATCGCCGCCACCAGCAACACGCCACAGGCGAGCGGAAAATTCATCAGTCCCACGCCGCACAGCGCACCCACCACGAAGATCAGCGAATCGCCCGGCAGGAAGGGCATCACCACCACGCCGGTTTCCACAAACACGATGATGAACAACAGCGCGTAGACCCAGGGGCCGTAGTGCGTGACGAAGGCTTCGAGGTAGCGGTCGACGTGCAGGATGAAGTCGATCAGGGAGGCAATGATTTCCATGCGCGCATTATCGGTGCAGCCCACGGCCGCGCGGCCCGACGGCCCTCCACGGGCGCGGTGTTTGCGCGCCGCTGTTGCCGCCGCGCCCGTATTCAGCCAGGGGGAAGTTTGCTAGCATCGGCGCCAAACGGCACGGGGGGCGAAGCCTTCGACCCACCCGGCGTGCGACGCGTCTGGCCAGCCCCCTGTGGCCTGGCGCGCGCAACCAACGAAGAGGGTTCCCATGGCTGTGATCTGCCCCAAGTGCCACGCGGAAAACCGCGACGGCGCCAAGTTCTGCACGCGCTGCGCGGCACCGCTGTCGGCGGTGGCCACCCCGCCGAACGCTGCGACGCCTGGCCCAGCCAACACATCGGTGCCTTGCCCCGCCTGCGGCGAAGCCAACCCGCCGGCGGCCAGGTTCTGCCGCAAGTGCGGCGCCCTGATGCCACGCTCGGCGCCGCCGCCCGCTGCGGTGCCCCTCGGCGCGGTGGCCGCGCCGATCAGCTTCGGCGCCATCCTGCCGCCGGATGCGGTTGAACCGATGTCGACGCTGCAGGCTGCGATCGAACGGCAGTCGGCGGCAGCGGCGACTGTCAGCACACCGGTCGCCGCACCGGCTACGCCAACCGCAGCAACTGCAGCAACTGCAGCGACTGCAGCGACTGCAGCGACTGCAGCGACTGTGGCAGCGGTGGCAACTGCACCGCCCGCTGTTCAAGCTGCACCTGTCGCTGCGCCGCCGCGGGCGCCCGCCATTACTTCGGCTGCGGAGCCAGCCACGTCGCCTGCCCCCGCGCCGATGACCGCACCACCTGCCGTGCCGGTCACGCCAGCCCCGGCCACCCCAGCCCCAGTGGCACCGCCCGCCGTACTTACCGCACCGAAGCCGAACCCAGCGCCTGTGCCGCCGGCCGCACCTGTGCCGACACCCACACCGGTGCCACCACCACCTCCTCCACCGCCACAGCCAACATCACCACCGCGCTCGGCCCCGCCATCGCCGCGTCCCGTCGCACCGCCGCCACTGTTCCCCGAACCTGCCGCAGCCGGCTCGGGCCGCAGCGGCGCGCTGCCGCTCATTGGTTTGGTCGCGGTGCTGGTGATCGCTGGCGGCGCCTACTGGTGGTCGCAGCGCGCCCAGACCGTTGCCGCACCGGCAGCCGCGGCCAGCGCGGCCAGCGCGGCCGCGGAAGCCAGCACG
>JAQGMQ010000494.1 GCA_028292305.1 Rhodoferax sp. | reverse complement strand
CCCGGATGTTTCCAGCGCCCTTGAAATCACACGTTTCTGCACTTGCATCTGCACCGCCTGGATCAGCCGGGTCGGCAACTCGCGGCGCGTCTGCACCTGGCGCAGCACGGCCTCGTCGACCGCGCCGCCAGCCCGTAGCGCGGGCGCCAGGACGTTCGACGCCGCCACCGCATCCTGCACCGCCAGGTTGATGCCGACACCACCGATCGGCGACATCGCATGCGCCGCATCGCCGATCAGCAGCAGTCCGGGCCGCGTCCAGCGGTCCAGCCGGTCGATCCGCACTTCGAGCGTCTTCACTTCGTCCCACGACGCCAGCGACTGCATGCGGCCGCGAAAGAACGGCGCCAGGGTTTCGATGGCGCTCCGCAGCGCGTCCAGCGGCCCGGCGCGCAGGGCCCGGTCGCTGCCCTTGGGCACCACGTACGCCGTCTGCCAGTAGTCGCCGCGGTTCAGCAGCACCATCATGTGGCCCTGGCTGAAAGTGCCGAAGGTGTCTTCCGGGTCGTTGGGTTCGCGCGGCAGGCGGAACCACATCACGTCCATCGGCGCGCCGTAGTCGGTCGCCACCAGCCCGGCCGCCGGGCGCAGCGTGGAGCGCCGGCCGTCGCAGGCCACCACCACGTCGGCGCGGATCTCCATCGCCCCGGCCGGCGTCTGGGCCGTCACGCCGCAGACGCGCCCCCCTTCGTCGATCAGGCCGACGGCCTCGTGCCGCATGCGCACGTCGAAATGCGGATAACGCCGCCGGCCTTCGGAGGCGATGAAGTCCAAAAAATCCCATTGCGGCACCAGCGCCAGATAGTCGAACGGCTTCAGCCCGCGGAAGTCGATCGCCTGCTGCAGCCGGTCGCCGAAGCGCATGCCGAGGTGGCTCACCTTCTGGTGCGGCAGCTTTTCGAAGGCGGCGAGCAGACCGATCTCGTCGAGCACCTGCAAGGTCGACGGGTGCACGGTGTCACCGCGAAAGTCGCGCAGGAAGTTGGCGTGTTTTTCCAGCACCACCACCGGCACACCGGCGCGCGCCAGCAGGTAGCCGAGCACCATGCCCGCCGGGCCGCCGCCGGCGATGCAGCAGCGGGTGGTGAGGGTGGTGAGGGTGGGCGGTGGCGCCGAGGTGTCCTGTGCGACGGCGGGTCGAGGCGCGGCCATGGCAAGCTCCGGTAGAACGCGGGGCTTGCATGTTAAGCCCGCCGTTCATGTCGAGCGGGAGCTGGGCAACTGCCGCAAACTACCGCGCGTGCGCCAGCATCGCATGCAGCAGCACGTCCGCCCCGGCCTTCAAATGCGCGGGCTCGGCGGACTCGATCTCGTTGTGACTGATGCCGTCCTTGCAAGGCACGAAGATCATGGCCGCGGGCGCCATGTTGGCCACGTAGACGGCGTCGTGGCCGGCACCGCTGACGACTTCCATGTGGTCCAGGCCCAACGCGTCGGCCGCATCACGCACGCTGGCAATGCAGTCGGTGGCGAAGTGGCAGGGCGGGTAATAGACGACCTGCTCCACGCGCACCTCCACTTGTGTTGCGGCACCGACTTCGGCGCAGGCGGCCCGCAGCGCGGTGTCCATGGCCAGCAGGGCCTCGTCGGTGAGGTTGCGGAAGTCGACGCTGAATTTCACCGTGCCCGGAATCGTGTTGCGCGAGTTGGGAAACACCTGCAGGAAGCCCACCGTGCCGCGGCCATGCGGGGCGTGGGCCAGCGCGATGCGGTTCACCTGTTCGACCAGCCGCGCCGCAGCCAGCATCGCGTCGTGGCGCAGCGCCATGGGCGTGGGGCCGGCGTGGGCTTCCATGCCGGTCACGGTCACGTCGTACCAGCGCTGGCCGAGTGCGCCGGGTACCACGCCGATGGTGCGTCCGGCGGCCTCCAGCACCGGGCCCTGTTCGATGTGCGCCTCGAAGTAGGCACCGAACATGCCGCCGGGCACCTCGCCCGCGGGCTGGCTGCCGTCATAACCGATGGCGCTTAATTCATCACCCACTGACTTGCCGGCGATGTCGACCTGGCGCCGCGCGAACTCGGCCGTGAAGGCGCCGGCGAACACGCCCGAGCCCATCATCACCGGCACGAAGCGCGAGCCTTCTTCATTGGTCCAGGCAATCACCTCGATCGGCGCCGCGGTCTCGATGCCTTGCGCGTTCAGCGTGCGCACCACCTCCAGCCCGGCCAACACGCCGAAGTTGCCGTCGAACTTGCCACCGGTGGGCTGGGTGTCGATGTGGCTGCCGGTGGCAATGGCACGGCGGCGCGGGTCGGTGCCGGCGCGCCGCGCGAAGATGTTGCCGATCACGTCGACACGCACCGTCATTCCCTCGGCCTCGCACCAGGCGACGAACAGGTCGCGGCCCTGGCCGTCGAGCGCGGTCAGCGCCAGCCGGCACACGCCGCCTTTTTCGGTGGCGCCGATGCGGCCGAGGTCCATCAACGATTGCCAGAGGCGGTCGCCGTCGGTGCGCAGGTCGGCGATGGCGGTACGTTCGGGAGCGAGCAGTGTCATGGGATTCAAGCCTGAAAAAGTGTGGCGGCCAAGGTGATGAGGGCGCGGTCGCTGCCCGGTGGCCCGATCAGCGACAGGCCCAGCGGTACGCCGTCGATCTGCATCAGCGGCAGCGAAAGTTGGGGAAACCCGGAAAGCCCGGCCAGGCACAACATGCGGATTGCGCGGTTGCGGTAGTCGTCGAGTGATGACTCGGGCTCGGCCAGCAAAGGCGCCACGTGGGGCATGGTGGGCAACAGCAGCACGCCGTCGTCGCCCAGCAGCGCGGCGAAGCGCGTGCGGAAATGGCGTTGCACTTCCGCGTGTCTGGCGATGTCGGTGGACGCGGTGTCGCGGCCCCAGGCAAAACGTTCCTTCACGCCCGGACCGAGCTGCAGGTTGTAGCGCTCGATGGTGGCACCCAGGCTCTGCCAGGCCTGCTGGCCCTGCAAATGCCGGAAGCTCCAGTACAGGGTGTCGAACGGCACGCCGCCGCTGGCCTGTACCGGTGTCGGTGTGCCGATGGCGAACGACAGCCGGTCGAGCGTCGCCGAGAACACCGCCTGCACGGCCGGGTCGAGCAGCGCCAGCACGTCGGCCGCGGCCAGCCAGCGCGGCGTGGCAAGTGGCGCGGCTGTGTCCGGGCCGAGCAGCACTTCGCCCACCCGCGCAAAGCTGGCGATGTCGCGGGCGAACCAGCCGCAGGTGTCGAACCCCGGCGACAGCGGCATGCAGTTGGCCAGAGAGATGCGGCCGTGCGTGGGGCGCAGCCCGATCAGGCCGCAGTGGCTGGCCGGCGCGCGCACCGAGCCCCCGGTGTCCGAGCCGATGGCGATGTCCGCCAGCCCGCACGACACGGCCGACGCCGAGCCCGAACTCGAGCCGCCGGTGATGCGGTCCGGCGCGGCGCCATTGCGCGGTGCCCCGAAATGCGCGTTGTTGCCGTTCATCGAAAACGCCAGCTCGTCGGTGATCACCTTGCCGGCAAACGCCGCGCCCGCGGCCAGCAGCGTGTCAACCACGGGTGACGAAGCGGTCTTGGTGCCCGACAGCGCCAGCATGTGCGGGTTGCCGCAGCCGGTGGGGTAACCGGCCACGTCGTAGATGTCCTTGACCGCGAACGACAACCCGGCCAGCGGGCCACCCGGTGCGTGGGGTGTGCCACCGGGCGGCACGGGGTAGGGCACGAAGCAGTGTTTCGGTTCCGAAGGGATGGCGGTGGTCATGCGAGTGAAGATTCAGGAGATGAAAAGCGCGCCGTCGGCCACGGTTGATGCGGCCGGCCGCACGCCGTCGACCACGTCGAGCCGGATGCAGCGCGCCGTGTGGCCCGCCCCCAGCGCGACTTCGGCCGGCACGGCGGCGCGGCAGGCGTCGATGGCCCAGGCGCAGCGGTCGGCAAACGCGCAGCCTGGCGGCAGCCTGGACAGGTCGGGCGGCGAACCGGCAATGGTCTGCAGCCGCTTGCCCTTCTGCATCGCGCCCTGGCTGCGGCTTTGCAGCAGCGACAAGGTGTAGGGGTGGCGCGGCTGGGTCAGCAGCGTGGCGGCGGGGCCTTGCTCGACGATGCGGCCGGCGTACATCACGGCCATGCGGTCGGCCACCTCGGCGGCGGCGCCGATATCGTGGGTGACGAAGACGATGGCCAGGCCCATTTCCTGTTGCAGCTCGCGCAGCAGCAGCAGGATCTGGATCTGCACCGTGGCGTCCAGGGCCGTGGTGGGTTCGTCGGCCAGCAGCACCTGCGGCTTGCAGGCCAGCGCCAGCGCGATCATCGCCCGTTGACGCATGCCGCCCGACATCTCGTGCGCATACGCCGCCAGGCGCCGCTCGGGGCTGGGAATGCGCACGCGTTCGAACAGCGCCAGCGCGCGCGCCTTGGCTTCGGCGGCGCTGACGTTCTCATGGCGGCGAATCACTTCGACGATCTGCGCGCCCACGGGGTAGACCGGGTCGAGCGCGAGCAGCGGCTCCTGAAAGATCATCGCCACGGTCTTGCCGCGCAGCGCGGCGAGCTGCCGCTGCGACATGGCCAGCACGTCCTGACCGGCGACTTCGAGCTGGCCGCTGATGCGGGTGCTGCGCTCGGCGTGCAGCCGCATGATGGCCCGCAGCGTGACGCTCTTGCCCGAGCCCGATTCGCCGATCAGCGCCACGACTTCGCCCTGGCGCAGCTCGAGGTCGACACCGTTCACGGCCTCGATGCGTTTGCCGGGCGTGTGGAACTCGACACGCAGGTTCTCCAGGCGCACGGCCGGCGCGGCGCTGCGGGTGAGCGATGGCACGTCGTTGTTATCCACGGCGGGCCTCCGGAAAGATGTCGGGCAGCTCGGAGGCGATGGCCGCCGTCAGCGGCACCAGCGACCTGGCAGTGGGAGGCGCCGCGGGCGGGAAGTCGGGCATGGGCTCGTAGCCCGATTCGGGTTGCCAGCGCAGGCAGGCCACGCCATGGCCCGGCGCCGGCTCGATGAAGGCTGGCACCTGGGTGGCGCACACCGGCTGGGCGAAGGCGCAGCGGGTGTGGAAGCGGCAGCCGGGCGGCGGGTCGATCGGGTTCGGTGGGTCGCCCGACAGCGGCGCCTCGGTGGTGCGCTGCAGCGGGTCGGCGCTCGGCATCGACTGCAGCAGGGCACGGGTGTAGGGGTGGCGCGGCGCGTCGAACACCTGGTCGGCCGGGCCGACTTCGACCACCTGGCCGAGGTACATCACCAGCACGCGGTCGCTCACGTAGCGCACCACATGCAGGTCGTGGCTGATGAACAGGTAGGTCAGGCCGAA
>JAQGMQ010000476.1 GCA_028292305.1 Rhodoferax sp. | reverse complement strand
TGAAGAAGGGTGGCGGGAAACACTCGCCGACCGGTGACAGCTGGACGGATCGCTTGAAGAAGTTCTTTGCCTGATTGAGCTGTTGGGTTGAAGCTTGGGCGCTTCAGCGAATTGAAGAATCCCGGTTCTCTTGAAAGAGGGCCGGGATTTTTTTTATGGCGAGGTATCTCGCTTTGATTTGGTCAAATGCGCCACTACCCGATCTCACGGGGATCTATCCCCATGAGAACGTGCTGAATTATCCGCGTCGGTCGTACCGAAATTGACTGAGCAATTTTCTATACTTGCCCTCCTTCAACCCATCTTAAGAAAATCATGATCCCCAAAACAGGCGCTGGTGCCATTTGCCTTGTTGTCCTCTCAGGCTGTGCGATCCACCAGAACATTAAACCGGTTGAACAGTTCAGCCACAAAGAAGTTTGCATCGTTGAGAACAGCGCGGTCAGGGCCTCATTTTTAGATGTGTATAAGCGGACACTGGTGCAAAAGGGCTATTCCGTAAAGGTTCTTTCACCCAGTGCTTCACTGATCGAATGTCCAATAACTTCGACGTACACCGCGAATTGGCGCTGGGACATGGCGCTCTATATGTCTTATGCCGATATCAAGGTCTATAACAATGCAAAGCCCACCGGGCAGGCCACCTACGACGCCACGCGGGGCGGGGGCAACATGGGCAAATTCATCGACGCTGAAAAGAAAATACAGGAATTGACTAGCCAGCTATTTGCTGGAAGTGCGGTCCCTTGAAGTTCTGATTCTTCGATTTCTTTTAGAGCCGCCCCGGCCCTGACCATCCTGCTGAGTAGGCCGCCACCGACATCCATCCGCGCCACTTCCCGATACTGCTGGACCACATGTGGCCCAACACTCGCCCTACCAAGTCAACGGAGAACAACAATGTCATTCGCGCTCTACATGGTCGGTTTTGTGCTCTTTCTCGGCGGCGTCATCTGGGCCGCCGTCGTGGCCGGCGTGCCGCACCTCTATATCGGTATCGGCGCGCTGATCCTGTTGGGCATTGGCATCTTCAGCGCGGTGTCGAAGACGCGCGCCAAAGACCCGTCCTGACATTGCTGCACTGACCCGCGAGAACCCGGCCTCTTCGTTGCAAGGCGCCGGGTTTTTTCTCGTGGCGCGCCCTATCGGCGACCAGGCGCCTAGCCACGCCTCGAACGTTCGGCAAAAAATAAACCAGAGCGCTTGTCGATTTCGCCAGCCGCTGTTCGTCGCATGACAGGAAGCCACTTTCGGCTCCCCCAACCACTTCATGCGGAGACACCCATGGCAAGCAAACCTGTCGGCTGGTTCGAAATCTATGTGCAAGACTTGAAGCGCGCTCAGGCGTTCTACGAGGCGGTGTTCGTCTTCAAACTGGAGAAGCTGGACACGCCCGATCCGTCGATGGAACTCATCGCCTTTCCCGGGCCGATGGACGACAGCCACGGCTGTTCGGGCGCGCTGGTGAAGATGGACGGCGGCCCGTCCGGCGGCAACAGCGTCATCATCTACTTCATGTGCCAGGACTGCGCGGTAGAGGCCAGTCGCGTGGTGGCGGCGGGTGGCCAGGTCGCCAAGCCCAAGTTTGCGATTGGCAAATACGGCTTTGCGGCGCTGGTGACCGATACCGAAGGCAACACGATCGGGCTGCATTCGATGCAATGACGGGCGGCGGCGAATATACGCAATGAGTATTTTTGATAAGCTCACGGCGTATACTCACCCCATGCACCAACAAGACTTTCTGCGCGACGCCATGCGCCGCCTCAATCTGACCCGCGACGCATTTTCCGACCGGCTGGGCGTGCGCCGCCGCGCGCTCGACACCTGGCTGCTGCCCGAGGACTCGGCCGAGTCGCGCAACATGCCGGACATGGTCAGCAAATTCGTCGGCGAGATCCTGCGCAACGAGGCTCTAGGCGCGCCGGCCTCGGGCGCTGGCCCCGACAGCCGGCCGCTGGCCCAGCGCATCGCCGCCGAGGGCCGGCCGCACCTGCTGTCGGTCGCCCAGTTCGACCGCGAGGGGCTGGAGGACCTGTTCCGCATCGCCGACATCATGCAGCCCATCGCCCGACGCCAGAAGGTGACGCGGGTGCTGGAAGGTGCCGTTCTCGGTAGCCTGTTCTTCGAAGCCAGCACGCGCACGCGGGTGAGCTTCGGCGCGGCGTTCTGCCGGCTCGGTGGCACGGTCTGCGACACGACCGGCTTCACGTTTTCTTCGATGGCCAAGGGCGAGTCGATCTACGACACCAGCCGGGTCATGAGCGGTTATGTCGATGCGCTGGTGGTGCGCCACCCCGACCAGGGTTCGGTGGCCGAATTCGCGCGGGCCACCAACATCCCGGTGATCAACGCGGGCGACGGGCCGGGTGAACACCCGAGCCAGGCGATCCTCGACATCTACACCATCCAGCGCGAATTCTCACGGCTGGGCAAGCTGGTGGACGGCACCCATGTGGCCATGGTGGGCGACCTGAAATATGGCCGCACGGTGCATTCGCTGATCCGGCTGCTGGCGCTCTACCGCGGGCTCAAGTTCACGCTGATCGCCCCGCCGTCGCTCGAGATGCCGAGTTATCTGCTGGACCTGGTCGCACGCAACGGCCACGTGGTCGAGCAGACGCCGTCGCTGCAGGACGGGCTGCGCGGGGCCGACGTGGTATATGCCACGCGCATCCAGAAGGAGCGTTTCAAGGGCGAGGAAATCGAGGGCTACACGCCGGAATTCCAGGTGAGCAAGGCGCTGGTCGACGCGGTCTGCAAGCCAGACACCATCCTGATGCACCCCCTGCCGCGCGACGGCCGGCCGGGCGCCAACGACCTCAGCACCGACCTCAACCACGACCCGCGGCTGGCCATCTTCCGGCAGACCGACAACGGCATCGCGGTGCGCATGGCGCTGTTTGCCGTGCTGATGGGGGTCGAAGGCCAGGTGACGCGGTCGATGCGCGACGCCAGCTGGCGTTCGCCGCAGCACATCGGGCCGGACGACGCCGAGTTCGACGAACTGTAGCCAACGCCGCGCTGGTCAGCAGCAGCGCCCTACCCGCCCCTTGCCGCCGTAGCGGGCCTCCTGCCGCTCCCGGAAGAACGCCTCGTAAGTCATCACCGGCAGACCGGGATGCTGGCTCTGCTGGTGCGCCACATAGGTGTCGTAGCGCGGCATGCCGACCATCAGCCGCGCGGTCTGGCCCAGGTATTTGCCGACGGTGGCGATCTGTTCGCGCATGCTCAGGCCACCGCCCGGTTCGACGGGCCACTCGCTTCGCGCGCAGTGGGTTGGCTGCTGCGGCGCGCGGCCAGGCAGGCGCGGATGCCGAAGCCGGCAATGCTGACCACCACGAACATGAAGAACACACACAGGCCGGCGTCCAGGTAGTCGTTGAAGACGATGCGCTGCATCTGGTCCAGGCTCTTGGCGGGCGCCAGCACCTGGCCCTGCGCGATGGCGGCCTGGTATTTGTCGGCGTGGGCCAGGAAGCCGATCTTCGGGCTGGCGTCGAACACCTTCAGCCAGCCGGCCGTCATGGTGCAGGCCAGCAGCCAGGCCGTGGGCAATAGCGTGACCCAGGCAAAACGCTCGCGCTTCATCTTGAACAGCACCACGGTGGCCAGCACCAGCGCCACGCTGGCCAGCATCTGGTTGGAGATGCCGAACAGCGGCCACAGCGTGTTGATGCCGCCCAGCGGATCGACCACGCCCTGGTACAGGAAGTAGCCCCAGGCCGCCACGCACAGGCCGGTGGCCAGGCCGTTGCTGACCCATGAGTCGGTGCGCTTGAGCGAGGGCACGAAGGTGCCCAGCAAATCTTGCAGCATGAAGCGCCCGGCGCGGGTGCCGGCGTCCACCGCGGTCAGGATGAACAGCGCCTCGAACAAGATCGCGAAGTGGTACCAGAAGCCCATCATGGCCTTGCCGCCGATCATGTGCGAGAAGATCTGCGCCATGCCCACGGCCAGCGTGGGCGCGCCGCCGGCACGCGAGATGATGCTGGTCTCGCCCACGTCCCTGGCGGTCTGGATCAGCATGTCGGGCGTCACGCTGAAGCCCCATTGCGAGATCACCTGGGCTGCGCTTTCGGCCGTGGGGCCGAGCACGGCCAGCGGGCTGTTCATCGCGAAATACACGCCGGGCTCGATGATGGACGCCGCCACCAGCGCCATGATGGCCACGAAGGATTCGACCAGCATCGCGCCATAACCGATGAAGCGCGCGTGCGATTCGTTCTCGAGCAGCTTGGGCGTGGTGCCCGACGAGATCAGCGCATGAAAGCCCGACACCGCGCCGCAGGCGATGGTGATGAACAGGAACGGAAACAGCGTGCCCGACCACACCGGCCCGCTGCCGTCGACGAAGCGCGTCACGGCCGGCATCTTCAAGTCGGGCGCGATGAACACGATGCCGATGGCCAGCGCCAGAATGGCGCCGATCTTCAGGAAGGTGGACAAATAATCGCGCGGCGCCAGCAGCAGCCACACCGGCAGCACCGAGGCGACGAAGCCATAGCCGATCAGCATCCAGGTGAGCTCTTTGCCGTCGAAGGTGAACAGCGGCGCCCAGGTCTCGCTGGCCGCTACCTGACCGCCCACCACGATGGAGGCGATCAGCAGCACGAAGCCGATGACCGACACCTCGCCGATCTTGCCGGGCCGGATGTAGCGCGTGTAGATGCCCATGAAAATCGCCAGCGGAATCGTGGCGCCCACGGTGAACGTGCCCCAGGGGCTGTCGGCCAGGGCCTTGACCACGATCAACGCCAGCACCGCCAGGATGATCACCATGATCATGAAGGTGCCGAACAGCGCGATCACGCCGGGGATCGGGCCCAGCTCGGACTTGATCAGGTCGCCCAGGGAGCGGCCGTCGCGCCGGGTCGAAATGAACAGCACCAGGAAGTCCTGCACCGCGCCGGCGAACACCATGCCGGCCAAGATCCACAACATGCCCGGCAGGTAGCCCATCTGCGCCGCCAGCACCGGGCCGACCAGCGGACCCGCGCCGGCAATGGCCGCGAAGTGGTGGCCGAACAGCACGTATTTGTTGGTCGGCACATAGTCGAGCCCGTCGTTCAAACGTGTGGCGGGCGTGGCGCGGCTCGGGTCGAGCGACACCACCTTGTCGGCGATGAAACGGCTGTAGTAGCGGTAGGCGATCAGGTACACGGCCAGGGCCGCGACGACGACCCACAGGGCGTTGACGGTTTCGCCGCGGTGCAGCGCAATGGTCGCCAGGGCGCCCGCGCCGCTCAAGGCGACCAGGGCCCAGACGCCGTGTCGGGTGAGTTTTTGAGCAGTGGTCATGGTCTCCTCGTTTCTTCGTGGTGGGGACGGGCCTGCCGACCTCCCGGGGTGGCCGGCGTGGCAGGTGTAGTAAGTGCTGCGGCCAGTATCGAAGTCGCCGGGCCGCAGCGCATCCGTGTGCTTGCAGGCGCGTGGCTGTGTGATTACGTAATGGTTTTCCCCCGCCCGCAGCCCTGGTATGCCGCGTGCCATGGGCCAAAATCGGCGCATGGAACAAGGACTTCGCTTGCGGTTA
>JAQGMQ010000448.1 GCA_028292305.1 Rhodoferax sp. | reverse complement strand
CGCGCCGGCGCGGGCGGCAGCCTGGGGGCGGGCGTCGTCGCGCTGGCGCCGGCCGATGGCTATATGCTGCTGGTCGGATCGAACGGTCCGCTCACCATCAACCCTTTCGTGCAGGCCAAGCTGGTGTACGACCCGATGAAGGACTTCGCGCCGCTGGCCCTGGCGGGCGTGGTGCCGCATGTGCTGCTGGCCACCAACAGCCTGCCGGCCCGTTCGCTGCAGGAGCTGGTGGCCTTGTCGAAGCGGGAGCCGGTGAGCTGCGCGTCGTCGGGCATCGGCAGCGCGACCCACCTCACGCTGGAGCGCTTCAACGCCCAGACCGGTGCAAAGATTGCGCATGTGCCCTACCGCGGCGGCGGTACGCTAGTGCCCGATTTGCTGGGCGGTACGGTACAGCTGGCGGCCATGGAGTTTTCCACGGCCCTGCCGCTGCACAAGGCCGGCAAGGCCCGCATCGTCGCCGTGGCCGGTGCGCAGCGCAGCACCCTGGCGCCGGATGTGCCGACCTTCATCGAGTCGGGCGTGGCCGGCTTCACGGCGCAGAGTTTCGTGGGCCTGCTGGCGCCCGTGTCCACACCGGCTGACATCCTGCGCCAGCTCGAGGCCGCGGCCACGGCGTCGCTGGCCACGCCCGACATGGCCACGCGCCTGCAGGGCCTGGGGCTGGACCCGGCCGGCGCCGCCGAGCGCACCGCGGCCGGCTTCCGCGAACTGCTGCGCGTCGACTATGAACGTTCGCGCGAGGCCGTGCGCGTGGCCGGGATCAAGCCCGAATGAACACATCCGTTTCGGCTTCCGCCGGTGGGAGCGCGCCGCAGGTGCCGCCGCCCCTGGACAAGCCACGCAAGCCGCGCCTGGTGTTGCCCGCCGGCAGCTGCGACAGCCATGTGCATGTCTACGGCCCGGCCGAGCGCTTTCCGTATGCGGAGGGCCGCCCCTACACCCCGGACGACGCGCCCGTCGAGCGGCTGCAGGCCCTGCACCGCTGGCTGGGCATCGACCGCGCCGTGGTCGTGCAGGCCACCGTGCACGGCTACGACAACCGCGCGGTGCTGGACGCCGTGGCGCGCGACCCGGCCCGGGTGCGCGGCGTGGCGCTGGTGCCCACCGATGTGTCCGATGCCGCGCTGCGCGCACTGCACGATGGCGGCATCCGCGGCGTGCGCTTCAACTTCATCAAGCACCTGCGCGAAACGCCCGACACCGATGCCGTGCTGCGCCTGGCCGAGCGCATCGCGCCGCTGGGCTGGCACGTGCAGCTGCACTTCGGTGCCGAGGATCTGCTGGCCCAGCGCGGCTTTCTGCACGCACTGCAGTCGCCTTTTGCCATCGACCACATGGGCCGCACGATGGTGGCCGGCGGCCTGCACCAGGAGGCCTGCCTGGCCCTGCGCGACCTGCTCGCCGATGCGCGGGCCTGGATCAAGCTCAGCGGGCCGGAGCGCATCTCGGCCGTGCTCGCGACGGGCGGCGACGTGCCCTATGGCGACGTGATCCCGTTTGCCCGGCAACTGCTGGCGGCGGCGCCCGAGCGCGCGGTGTGGGGTACCGACTGGCCGCATCCCAACGTACGCGAAATGCCCGACGACGGCGACCTGGTCGACCTGCTCGCGCATTACGGCGACGCCGCTGCGCTGCAGCGCCTGCTGGTGGACAACCCCGCCCGGCTCTACGGGTTCAACTGAACCCCCCTTTTTTCAACGATCGAGGACATTCACATGCGCACCACTCTCGGCATCATCGGTTTCGGCGAAGTCGGCGGCATTTTCGGCCGCGGCCTGAAAGAAAAACCCGGCGTGCAGGCCGTGCACGCCTGGGACCTGAAGTTCACCGGCGCTACCGCCGAGCAGGCCCGCGCCGCGGCCAGCAAAGACGGCATCACCGCCGCACCGGACATGGCCGCGCTGTGCGCCAGCGCCGACCTGCTGGTGTCGGCCGTGACGGCATCCAACACCTTCGCCGTGGCCGAGGAAGCCGCGCGCCACGTGCGGCCCGGCAGCGTGTTCCTCGACCTGAACTCCGCCTCGCCCGGCACCAAGCAGCGCGCCGCCAGGCTGCTGGAAGCGGCCGGCGCGCGGTATGTGGAGGCCGGCGTGATGACCTCGGTGCCGCCCTACGGCATCCGCGTGCCGATGCTGCTCGGCGGCGCGCATGCGGCGTCGCTGGCCGACACGCTGGTGGCCTGGGGCATGGACGCGAAAGTGGTGTCCGACCAACTCGGCATCGCCTCGGCCATCAAGATGAGCCGCAGCATCATGATCAAGGGGCTGGAGGCGCTGGTGGTGGAGAGCTACACCAACGCGCGCCGCTACGGTGTCGAAGACCATGTCCTGCCCACACTCAAGGAGACCTTTCCGCAGATCGACTGGGACAAGCAGGGCGCCTATTTCTTCAGCCGCGTGGTGCAGCACGGCAAGCGCCGTGCCGAGGAAATGCGCGAGTCGGCCAATACGGTGCTGGAAGGCGGCTTTGCGCCGCTGATGGCCAGCGCCATCGCCGAGAAGCAGGACTGGGTGGCGGGCCTGGCGCGCGAGGGCGTGTTCGACGGCATCGACGCCAAGTCGCCCTGGCAGGACTACGCCGACCGGCTGATCGCCCACGCGGACAAGGCGACCTAGAGCCGTCCACCCGGCCAGCACCACCCCAGGAGACAAACATGCAAAAACATGCCACCCATCCCTCGCGTCGCCACTTCAATCTGGCCTTGCTGGCCGCGGCGTTGCCGCTGGCGGCCACGGCGCAGACCGGCGCCGCCGCGTATCCCAACAAGCCGATCCGCATGGTCGTGCCGTTCACGCCCGGCGGCTCGACCGACATCATGGGCCGCACCATCGGCCAGCAGCTCACACAGGCCTGGGGCCAGTCGGTGGTGATCGACAACGTGCCCGGTGCGGGCGGCAGCATCGGTGCCGACAAGGTGGCCAAGGCCCCGGCCGATGGTTACACGCTGCTGATGGGCCACATCGGCACGCTGGCCGTCACGCCGTCGCTGTATCCCAAGCTGCCGTACGACCCGGTGAAGAGTTTCGCCGCCGTGGCCTGGGTCGCGCGCGTGCCTAACGTGCTGGTGGTGCACCCGTCGCTGCCGGTCAGGACGGTGCAGGAACTGGTCGCCTATGCCAAGGCCAACCCAGGCAAGATCAACTACGGCTCGGGCGGCAACGGCAGCGCCGCGCACATCGCCACCGAATACCTGAAGCTGCAGACCGGCACGCAGATGCAGCACGTGCCGTACAAGGGCACGGCGCCGGCGGTGACCGACCTGGTGGGCGGCCAGATCCAGCTGATGTTCACCGGCGTGCCGGCGGTGATGGCGCAGGTCAAGGCCGGGCAGTTGCGCGCGCTGGCCGTGTCGTCGCCGCACCGTGTCAAGGCCGTGCCCGACCTGCCGACCGTGGCCGAAAGCGGCTACCCCGGCTTCGAGGCCGACCAGTGGTATGGCGTGGTCGCGCCGGCCAACACGCCGCCCGACATCATCGCCAAGCTCAACCAGCAGATCAACAAGGCGCTGTCGTCCCCCGAGATCGCCGAGCGCCTGGCCAGCGAAGGCGCCGAGGCCACGCCGAACCCGCCGCAGGTATTTGCCGAGCTGATCAGCACCGAGATCAAGCGCTGGCGCACGGTGATCGAGAAGGGTGGGGTGAAGGTGGAATAGGCACAGCGGCGGACAAGTGCGCGGCCCGCGGCCTATGATGGCCAGGCCATGAACCCCGACCGGCCCGTGCCCAAACCCGTCCCCAAACCCCTGATCGACGCCCAGCGCTGCACCGGCTGCGGCTGGTGTGTGCCCACCTGCCATCTGCACCTGTTGTCGCTGGAGAAGCGGGGCTGGAAGAAGCTGTCGGTGCTGAGCGATGCCGACGCCTGCACCGGCTGCCGGAAGTGCGCGGTCAAGTGCCCGTTCGACGTGATCGAGATGCGCCTGCCGGCAGGCTGAAGGTCTTACGGCTTCGGAAAGTCGGCGCCCACACTCGTGGCGCGCCACTGCTCGATCTCGGCCAGCGACTGCCGGAGTTTGCCGGTCACGGCCTCGAAGCCGATGGCCCCCAGCACCAGGTGGCGCGGTGGCGATTCAATCTGCGTGATGTGCACCATGGCCTCGGCCGCACGCACCGGGTCGCCGGGCTGGGCGCCGCTGCGGCCGGTAGTGGCCTGCATGCGGGCACCGGCCGTGTCGGCGTATTCGGCGATGCGGTTCGGCGTCTGCGCCAGCGAGCGGCCGGCCCAGTCGGTGCGGAACGGGCCGGGCGCGACACAGGTCACCTTGACGCCGATGGGCGCGCCCTCGAAAGCCAACGCGTCCGAGAAACCTTCGACCGCGTGTTTGCTGGCGGCGTAATAACCCGAGCCCTGGTAGCCCAGAAAGCCGGCCACCGAGGTGACGTTGATGACATGCCCCTTGCGCCGCTGGCGCATGCCCGGCAGCACGGCGCGCGTCATGGCGAACAGGCCGAACACATTGGCGTCGAACTGCTTGCGGATCTGCGCTTCCTCGCCTTCCTCGACCGATGACTGGTAGCCGTAGCCGGCGTTGTTGACCAGCACGTCGATGTGCCCGAATTTTGCGGTGGCGGCGGCCACGGCAGCGTCGATCTGCGCGACGTCGGTCACGTCCAGGTCGAGCGCCAAAGAGTTTGCGCCCGCGCCTTCGACCAGGCCGTTCAGCCGGCTCTTGTCGCGCGCGGTGACCACGGCGCGCCAGCCGCGGGTCAGCACGTTGCGCGCCAGCGCCTCGCCGAATCCTGTCGAGCAGCCGGTGATGAACCAGACGGGGGTGTTGCCTTCAGATGCTTCGCTCATGGGGTCTCCACTTGGTGATTTGCGAATCAGCTTACTGCAAGCGCCGCGATCCTGCAGGGGCCGGCGCCGATCGCCTTGTCGGGCTTTCGGGTCGACCGCGCCTGCCACCTTACGGCCAGACCGGCGCGTGGCTGCCGGGCGGCACCGAGGCGCGCGTCCAGCCGGCCGGCGTGCGCGCCAGCCGGGCGCTGTGGCGCACCGCGCACAAGGCGCCAAACCCTGACGTCGCGCAGTCGACATAAGGCGCGACATCCGGCCTGGCCGCCGCCAGCCCACCGGGCACGCGGCCCAGGCTGCGCAGCCAGTGGCCCGTCTGCGCCAGCGAGACCTGCACATGCCAGCTGCCGCCTTCGCGCTGCTGGCGCCAGAGTGCGGCCGCCGCGCCGAGCGCGATCAGGTAGCCGGTCGCCTGGTCGAGGATCTGCATCGGCAGGGGGCGCGGCACGCCGTCGCCGGCCGCCTCGCCCTCGGCATGGTTGAAGCCCATGGCGGTCTGCACCAATGAGTCGAAGCCGCGCCGCCCGGCCCAGGGTCCCTCTGTGCCATAGGCCGACAGCGAGACGCAGACAATGCCGGGCCGCAGCCGCGCGACATCCGCCGGGCCGTAGCCCAGCGCCGCCAGCCCGCCCGGCCGGTAGCCCTGCACGAAGACGTGGGCCTCGCCGATCAGCTGGTCGAGCGCCTGCCGGCCCTCGGGCGTGCGCAAGTCAGCCAGTGCCGACAACTTGCCGCGGCTGGTGTCGGCAATGGCTTCGATGTTCGGCAGGTGCGGTGCGTTGACCAGCATGACGTCGGCACCGTACGCGGCCAATGCGCGGCCGCCCACCGGGCCGGCCAGGATGCGCGTCAGCTCGAGCACCCGCACGCCGCTCAGGGGCGGCATCGCATCACCGAGCGGCGGCAGCGCCAGCGGCTTGGCGGCTTCCGGTGCCTCGATGCGGGTGATGGTGAACAGCGGCTGCGTCTGCAGCGCCTGGCCTTGCGGCGTGGCGTCCCAGGCGTCGAAACGGCGCAGCGCGGTGGCGACCAGGCCGCGTTGCGCCGCGGCGTTTTCGAAGTCGGTTGCGCGCCAGGCCAGCATGGCCTGCTCGGCGTCGCTGCGTTGCGCGGTGGCCGGGTCGAGCCCGAGCAGGGCCAGGGCGCCGTCGCGGTGGTGCGCGAAGTTGGCGTGCGCCCGCATGTGGCCGTCGGCGCAGCGGTACAGGCCCGAGAACGCGTCCCAGGGGTTGGGCACCCGCCCGTCGAGGCTGAACCAGCCCAGGCATTCGATGGCCGCATGGACCATGTCGACACCGACGCGCTGGCGCGCCGTGCCCCGCAGGTGCCCCAGCTCGCAGGCGGCCAGCGCCGCGGCCGCGATGCTGGCCTGCGCCGCGGCGCCTACGCGGAACGAAGACGGCAACACCGGGTCGGCGCCGGTCAGATCGGCGAAGGCCAGCGCCTCGGGCGGGAGTCCGGCGGTGCGCCACAGGTCGGTCAGGTGGGCCAGCGAGGTCATGGCGATGGCGTGGCCTTCAATGCGCTGCGTAGACCGGCACGGTGGTGGCCGGCGGCGTGTTGCGGCTGCGCTCGCAGCGCACGATGCCGTCGATCATCACCATGCCCACGCCGGGGATGTCGCCGAGCTGCACGCTGTCCAGCAGGTCGCGGCCGGCGGTGTGCTGGGCCTTGTCCATGAACACGAAGTCCGCGGCGCGGCCGACTTCGACCAGGCCGCAGTTCAGGTTGCGGATGCGCGCCGTGTTGCCGGTGGCAAAGCAGAACACCAGCTCGGCCGGGATGTTGCCCAGGCTGGACAGCAGCGCGATCATGCGCAGCATGCCCAGCGGCTGCACGCCCGAGCCGGCCGGGCCGTCGGTGCCCAGGATCACCCGGTGTGGACATTTGAGCTGCAGCGCGGCCTGGGCGGCGGCGATGGCCACCTTCTCGTTGCCGTTGTGCACGATCTCGATGGCGCGCGAAGATTTCTCGCACAGCTCGCACACGTGTTGTTCCGACAGCGAGGTGTGGCCGCCGTTGATGTGGCCGATCACGTCGGCGTCGGCTTCCAGCACCACGTCCTTGTCGATCAGGCCCGAGCCGGGGATCGACGGGCCGCCGGTGTGGATGGTGCTCTGGATGCCGTATTTGCGTGCCCAGGCCACCATCTGCTGGGCCTCGTAGCCGGCCTTCACCGAGCCCAGGCCCACCTCGCCCAGCAGGCCCACGCCGGCCTCGGCCAGGTCCTTGAAGTCCTGCTCGACCATGCCCTTCTCGATGATCGGCGCGCCGGCGATCACCTTCACGCCGCCGGGGCGGAAGTTGTCGAACGCGCGCTGCGCGGTGATGGCCAGCGCCTTCAGGCCGACGATGTCCCTGGGGCGGCCCGGCAGATGCACTTCGCCGGCAGAGATCATGGTGGTCACGCCGCCGTTCATCGACGAATCGATCCAGCCGAGCTGGCTCTGGCGTGGCGTCCAGTCGC
>JAQGMQ010000445.1 GCA_028292305.1 Rhodoferax sp. | reverse complement strand
CGGCCTGCTGCTCGCGGCCTGCACCTCGACTCCGCTGCCGCCGTGGCGCCCGTACGGCGGCACGCCCGCGGTGACCACGGTCCCGGCGACGCGCCCGGCACCGGTTTCGCCAATGCCCGCCGCACCGGTGGACAACCCCGGCGGTGCCGTCGCGGTACCGGTGCCCACGCCCGGCATGGCGCCCGCACCGGCCGATCCTGCGGCAGCGGCACCTGCCGCGCCCGGGGCGCCGCCCTACAACGCCGCCGTGGCCGCCCGGTTCCCCGACCCCGCCATCGCCTACAGCACGCCGGGCCTGGAAGTCGGCCGCACCACGTTCACGAGCAACGAAGAAGTCTCGGCCTGGTTGCACCAGCTGGCCGCCAAGCCACCGGCCGGCGCTGCGGCCGCCGTGTTGTCGATCGGCGCGTCGCAGCAGGGCCGTCCGCTCGAAGCGCTGGTGCTGACCAAGGCCGGCGCCACCGACGCGGCCACGGTGCTGGCCTCTGGCAAGCCCACGGTCCTGCTGGTCGGCCAGCAGCATGGCAATGAACCAGCCGGAAGCGAAGCCCTGCTGGTGCTGTCGCGCGAACTGGCCCAGGGCCTGCTGGAGCCGCTGCTGGACCGCATCAACGTGATCATCGTGCCGCGCGCCAACCCCGACGGCGCGGCGGCCGACACCCGCGTCACGGCCAACGGCATCGACATGAACCGCGACCATCTGCTGCTGCAGACCCCCGAGGCGCAGGCACTGGCCAAGCTCGGCCGCGACTACAAACCGGTGGTGATGATCGACGCGCACGAATACACCGTGGTCGGCCGCTACCTGGAGAAGTTCGGCACGGTGCAGAAGTTCGACGCGCTGCTGCAATACGCCACCACGCCGAACCTGCCGGAGTTCCTGCCACGCGCGTCGGACGAGTGGTACCGCCGGCCGATCCGGGCCGCGCTGAAGTCGCAACAGCTGACCGACGAGTGGTACTACACCACGTCGACCGACCTGGCCGACAAGAGCATTTCGATGGGTGGCGTGCAACCCGACACGGGCCGCAACGTCAACGGCCTGAAAAACGCCGTCAGCCTGCTGATCGAAACCCGCGGTGTGGGCATCGGCCGCATGCACATCCAGCGCCGCGTGCACACCCAGGTGACGGCCATGGTCAGCGTGCTGCAGACCACCGCCAGCCGGGCCGACGACCTGAGCAAGCTGCGCCCCTACATGGACAAGGAAATCACCAGCAAGGCCTGCACCGCCGAGGCCGTCGTGGAGGCCGGCCAGACGCCGGCGCAGTACCAGCTGACCATGATCGACCCGGCCACCGGCGCCGACCGCGTGCTCACGGTCGACTGGAATTCGTCGCTGTCGCTCGAGAAGATCAAGGCCCGCGTGCGGCCGTGCGGCTACTGGTTGTCGGCGGCGTCCACGGGCGCAGTGGAGCGGCTGCAGATGATGGGCGTGCAGGTGCAGCGGGTGGGTGAATCGAGCTCGATCCTGGCCGACGTCTACCGCGAAACCGCCCGCAGCATGGGCCAGCGCGACGACGTGCGCGGCAGCGTGGCCGGCGGCGGCGAGATCATCAAGACCAAGGTCGATCTGGTGCGCGGCGTGATCGACGCGCCGCTGGGCAGCTACTATGTTTCTCTGGCGCAACCGATGGCCAACCTGGCACTGGCCGCACTCGAGCCCGACACCCAGAACAGCTACTTCGCCAACCACATCCTGGACAGCCTGCAAAGCAGCGCACGGGTCATGTCGGAGCCATCGCTGAAGCTTGAAACCCTGGACTGACCCGGCTTCAGACCAGCCCGCGGCGCCGGGACGGTACACGTCCTACGCCGCCTGCTGCGTCGCTCTGACAGACGCCGGCGCGGCATGCTGCGCCAATGGGCCTCATCACTAGAACGAGAGGCCGCTATGCAGAACTTCGAACTCGACCCCAGCATGCTCACCATGGCGGGCGTCTTCTATCCCACCGGCTATCTGTTTGCGATGTTTCCGAGCGAAGACCATGTGCAGGCAGTGGCCCAGGCCTTGCCAGCCAGCGGGCACGACGGCAAACCGACCATGGTCCTGAGCCCGGCGCAGGTGCTTGAAAAAGTGGTGCGCACCGTGGGCAGCGCCGACATCCCGCTGCCCTCCGTCGGCACCGAAGCGTCGACCATCCGCACCTATGCCGACTTGGCCAGCGACGGCCACCATGCGTTGATGGTGTATGCGCCCAGCGCCGATGAAACCGAGGAAGTGATGAAGGCCGTGCGCCAGGCACCGTTTGCCTGCGCCATCAAATACCGCAAGCTGGTCATCGAAGAGATGACCTGAACCGGGCCGATGCCGCGCGCGCTCAGGGTGCGGGCGGCAGCGGTGCCGCGCGCGCCTTGGTGCGTTCGGCGTTGCGCTGCGCGGTCTGCGCCTTGTGGGCGGCGGCCTCGTCGAGCTTGCGCTGGTATTGCGCGCGTTCCTCCGTTGCATGGGCCGCGGTGATGGCCGGGTCCTTGGTGATCGGCGTGCGCGGCGTGCGCGGGTTGGCCGGCGCAGACAACGGCGCACGCGGTGCATTCGGGTCGCGCGGCTGGCGCTCGTTGGCGCTGCCGTGGCCGGTCAGCGGCTTGCGTTCGCGCGGCTGCATCTGGGTCGGCGGCACGGGGATTTTTTCTTTCTCCTCCATGCGCTGCACCTGCTCGGCGCCCTTGCGCTTGCGTTCGGCGTCGTTGAGCGAAATCTCCTGGCGGCGCAGGTCGGCCAGCGCCACGCGGCGCACGGCGCTGCTCTTGTTGATGCAGTCGTTGACCGCGAACTTCTGATAACAGACGGCCTCTTCGCGCTTGAAGCGGGCCTCGACCTCCTTGCGTTCGGCGTCGATGCGGCTGCGCTCGGCGTCGACGTTCAGGCCGCCGAGCATGTTCTCGGACGGCTGCGCTTGCACCGGCGCTGCCACCAGAGCCGACAGCACGCTCAGCACCATCAGGATCGCCAGCAGGGGCTTTTTCAGGGACATGGTTTCCTCAAATTCGGTTAGCGTCGCCTCGGGCAGCGCCTTGGCATCACGTGAGACGGGTGTCCACGTCGCGGCGTTCCAGCGCCAGGAATTCGGCCGACTGCATTTCGCTCAGGCGCGAAGCGGTACGGGGGAATTCATGCGACAGGGGGCCGTCGGTATATAACTGTTCTGGTGCCGCTTCGGCCGACATGATCAGCTTGACCCGCCGGTCGTACAACACGTCGACCAGCCAGGTGAAGCGCCGCGCCTCCGAGGCCTGGCGCACGGCCATCACCGGCACGTCGCTCAACAGCACGGTGTGGAACTGGGTGGCGATCTCGAGGTAGTCGTTCTGCGAACGCGGGCCGCCGCAGAGCGTGCGGAAGTCGAACCACACCACACCGCCGGCCTTGCGCCGCGCCCGGATCTCACGCGCCTCGATGTGCAGGATCGGGTCTTCGTCCTTGTTCTCGGCCAGCCGCTCGAAAGCGTCACGCATCTCGGCATCGGCCTGTGCGCCCAGCGGCGTGTGGTACAGCTTCACCTGCTCCATCGTTCTGCGGCGGTAGTCTGTTCAGTTGTACACGATGATGACTTCGAGCTTCTAGTTCAGCAGCGCGATGGCCGGCAAGATGCGGTCGCGGTGCAGGCCGTCGGGGTACAGGTCGTCGGGCTTGAAGTTCGAGGTCGTGACGAAGCCCACGCCGTTGTCGAACAGCGCGGCCAGCAGCCGGTGCAGGATCATCGCGTCGGTGATGTCGGCCACATGGAACTCGTCGAAGCAGATCAGCTTGTAGCGCTTGGACATGCGCAGGCCGAGTTCATCGAGCGGGTTCTGCGTGCCCTGCAGGTCCGACAGTTCACGGTGCACTTCGCGCATGAACTCGTGGAAGTGCAGCCGGGTCTTTCGGCGCAGCGGCACGGCGTTGAAGAAGCAATCCATCAGGAAACTCTTGCCCCGGCCCACGCCGCCGTACATGTAGACGCCGCGCGGCACCTCCGGGTGGTTGATGAGTTTCTTGAAGCTGTTGGAACGCTTTTCCTTGTACGCCGCCCACTCGCTGGCGCAGCGGTCCAGGGCCTCCACGGCCCGCAGCTGCGCCGGATCGGCGGTGTAGCCGCGTTGGGCCAGCTCGGCCTCGTAGGCTTGTTTGACGCTCAAGGAAAAGACCTCGGTTGGCTTGATGAAAAAATGGCTGCCAGCACGGAACACGTCCGTGCTGGCAGCCGGTCTGCTGGTGAAATCAGAAGTTCAACGTGCGCTTTTCAACCGCCAGCGCCGCTTCCTTCGTGGCTTCGGAAAGCGAAGGATGGGCGTGGCAGATGCGGGCGATGTCTTCGCTGCTGGCGCGGAATTCCATCGCCACCACACACTCGGCGATCAGCTCGCTGGCCATCGGGCCGACGATGTGCACGCCGAGGATTTCGTCGGTGGTGGCATCGGCCAGCATCTTCACCATGCCGGTCGTGTCGCCCAGCGCCCGTGCCCGGCCGTTCGCCAGGAACGGGAAGGTGCCGGCCTTGTAGGCGCGGCCCGCGGCCTTGAGCTGCTGCTCTGTCTGGCCGACCCAGGCGATCTCGGGGTTGGTATAGATGACCCAGGGAATGGTGTTGAAGTTGACATGACCATGCTGGCCGGCAATGCGCTCGGCCACGGCCACGCCTTCTTCCTCGGCCTTGTGCGCCAGCATCGGGCCGCGCACCACGTCGCCGATGGCCCACACGTTGGGCAGGTTGGTCTTGCATGCGTCGTCGACCACGATCGCGCCACGCTCGTCCAGCTTCAGGCCGATCACATCCGCACCCAGGCCGATGGTGTTGGCCACGCGGCCGATGGAGACGATGAGCTTGTCCACGTTCAGCGTCTGGGCTTCGCCCTTGGCGTCGGTGTAGGCAATGCTCACACCCTTCTTCTTATCGGCCTTGATCTCACCGACCTTCACGCCCAGCGCGATCTTCAGACCCTGCTTGTCGAAAGCCTTCTTGGCTTCCTTGGCGATCTGCTCGTCCACCGCGCCAAGGAAGGTCGGCAGGCCTTCGAGGATGGTGACTTCGGCACCCAGCCGGCGCCACACCGAGCCCATTTCCAGGCCGATCACACCCGAGCCGATCAGGCCCAGCGTCTTCGGCACGGCGCCGACGCGCAGCGCGCCGTCGTTCGACAACACCAGCTCTTCATCGAACGGCGTGCCGGGCAGCGCGCGCGCGTTGGAGCCGGTGGCCACGATGACGTGTTTGGCGCTCAGCGTTTCTTCGCCGACGGTGATGTCGTAGGCGCCGTCTTTTGCAGCCGCGAACGTGCCGCGGCCATGGAAGAAGGTGATCTTGTTCTTCTTGAACAAATAGACGATGCCGTCGTTGTTCTGCTTGACCACGTTGTCCTTGCGCGCCAGCATCTTGCCGATGTCGAGCGCGAGGCCCGACACGTTGATGCCGTGGTCGGCGAAGTGGTGGTTGGCCTGGTCGTAGTGTTCGGACGACTGCAACAGCGCCTTGCTCGGAATG
>JAQGMQ010000429.1 GCA_028292305.1 Rhodoferax sp. | reverse complement strand
AGCGCCACGCCACAAAGCCTGGTGCTGATGGACGAGATCGGCCGCGGCACGTCGACCTTCGACGGCCTGGCGCTGGCCTCGGGCATTGCCGCGCACCTGCACGACAAGACCCAGGCCTTCACGCTGTTCGCCACCCATTATTTCGAGCTGACCGAGTTCCCGGCCAAGCACCGCGCGGCCATCAACGTGCATGTGAGCGCGGCCGAATCGGGCAGCGAAATCGTGTTTTTGCATGAGATCCAGGCCGGCCCCGCGAGCCGCAGCTATGGCATTCACGTGGCCCGCCTGGCCGGCATGCCGACCCCGGTGCTGAACCATGCCCGCCACGCGCTCGACGCACTGGAGACCGGCGCCACGGCCTCGCGCGCGCAGGTCGACCTGTTCGCGCCGCCGCCGGCCAGCCAGGACAACAGCCCCGGCCCTTTAGAATCGGCACTCAACGCCATCCAGCCGGATGCCTTGACCCCCCGTGAAGCGCTCGATGCGCTGTACCGCCTGAAAAAGCTGGCCGAACGCGAGCAGCTGCAACAACCAGATTCGCGCTTCGGCGCCACCACGATTCCCGAGACCGCCCCATGACCTACTGCGTCGCCATCAAACTCAATGCCGGACTGGTCTTCCTGTCCGATTCCCGCACCAACGCCGGCCTCGACCAGATCAGCACCTTCCGCAAGATGATCGTCTATGAGAAGCCCGACGACCGCTTCATGGTGCTGCTGTCGGCGGGCAACCTGAGCATCTCGCAGTCGGTGCGCGAGATCCTGCAGGTCGAGCAGTTGAAGGAACACGACGACAGCCCGCCCATCACCATCTGGAACGCCAAGAGCATGTTCGACGCGGCCCGCGTGCTGGGTTCGGCCGTGCGCCACGTGCACGACCGCGACGCCGCCTCCTTGAAGGCCGCGGGCGTCGACTTCAACGTGTCGCTGATCTTCGGCGGCCAAATCAAGGGCGAAGGCATGCGCCTGTTCCAGGTGTATTCGGCCGGCAACTTCATCGAAGCCACGCCCGAGACGCCGTATTTTCAGGTCGGCGAATCGAAGTACGGCAAGCCCGTGCTCGACCGCGTCATCAGCCCCGACACCCCGCTCGACGAAGCCGCCAAATGCGCGCTGGTGTCGATGGATTCCACGCTCAAGTCCAACCTGTCGGTCGGCCTGCCGCTCGATCTGGTGGTGTACGAGGTCGACCAGTTCCAGACCGACAAGGTGGTCTGCATCGACGAACACAACCCCTACTACCGCATGCTGCACAGCACCTGGGGCCAGCGCCTGCGCGAGGTGTTCGACAGCATCGAGCACCCGCAATGGGCCGGCGGCCCCACCACCATGCCGCTGATGGTCGAGTCCAGCCGGGGCAAGCCGCTGCGCAAGATCACCACGCCACAGGAACGGCTCATCTGAGCGTGCCACCGTCGACAGCGTCGCCGCTGATCGTCTTCTCCCACGCCAACAGCTTTCCGGCCGGCACCTACGGAGTCTTGTTCAAGAGCCTCAGGGCGCGCGGCTTCAACGTCAAGGCGGTCGATAAATTCGGCCACGACGCGCCGTACCAGGTCACGAACAACTGGCCGCACCTGGTGCAGCAGCTGGCCGACTTCGCCGAGCGCGAGACCCGGAAGGCGGGCATGCCGGCCTTCCTGGTCGGCCACTCGCTCGGCGGCTTCCTGAGCCTGATGACGGCGGCGCAGCACCCGACGTTGGCGCGCGGTGTGTTGCTGCTGGATGCGCCCATGCTGGGCGGCTGGAAGGCCACCACGCTGGGCATGGTCAAACGCACCACGCTCGTGGGCTCGATCACACCCGGCAAGGTCAGCCGCCGTCGGCGCAACCACTGGCCCAGCGCCGAAGCCGCCCTCGCCCACTTCCAGGGCAAGAAAGCCTTCGCCGCCTGGGACCCGCAGGTGCTGCGCGACTACATCGCCCACGGCACCCATGACGAAGGCATGGGCGACGACCAAAAGCGCGTGCTGAGCTTCGACCGCGACGTTGAGACCGCGATCTACAACACCCTGCCCGACAATCTCGACCGGCTGGTGAAGCGGCATCCGCTGCAGTGCCCGGTGGCCTTCATCGGCGGGCGCGACTCGGTGGAGATGCGTCAGGTCGGCCTGGCGCTGACGCGCAAGATCACCGGCGGCGAAGGCGACAAACAGGGCCGCATGATGCTGCTGGATGGCAGCCATCTGTTCCCGATGGAGAAGCCGGTGGCCACCGCGGCGGCGATCGAGGCGGCGTTGTTGAATATGGTGCAACCGCCGACTTAGCAAATCCGCTAACATCGAAAAAAATAAACTGGACGATCACCTACTACAACGACAGGGTTCGCCGGGAAGTGATGACCATGCCCGCGGGCATCGTGGCCGACTATGCAAGGCTCACCGACACCATGACCGTTCACGGTGCCGACCTGCGTATGCCGCACACCCGCGCCATGGGTGCCGGTCTTTTCGAATTGAGGCCCAGAGGACCTGAAGGCATCGGCAGGGTCTTCTATTGCACCCAGGTCGGCAGGACCATCATGGTGCTGCATTCATTCGTCAAGAAGACCCAGGAAACGCCAGACGCCGAGCTTCGCCTGGCCCGCAAACGCATGAAGGATGTGCAACATGGATAAGACCGGCTACCAACCCGTGCCGCACGACGCGGCATTTCGGAAGGCATTGCTCGCCAAACCTGGCGTACAAAAGGCATACGACGCGCTCGAAGAAGAATACACCGCACTTTCCGCGCTGCTCGACGCGCGGCATGCGGCAGGCTTGACGCAGGCCGATGTGGCCAGCCGCATGGGCACCACCGTGTCGGCGGTATCCCGGCTCGAGTCGTCCCTGCGCAGTGAAAAACATTCCCCCTCGTTCGCCACCCTGCGCAAGTACGCGCGGGCTTGCGGCAAGAAGCTGGTGATCCAGATGGTGTAGGCCTCAAGCCCACCCCGACGTAGCGCTAAAGCATGTCCGCCGCAGACAACGAAGGCGTCTCCGCAATCCGCGCCGAGATCGCCGCGCAGGCTTCCAGCAACGGCGCCACGTAGGCCTGTTCGGGGTTGTCCTTCTGGCGGAACATCAGCGTGCTGACGCTGATGGCCGCCACCGGCACGTTATGGTGGCCGCGCACCACGGCGCCGAAGCAGAAGATGCCTGGCTCGTTTTCTTCGCTGTCCACCGACCAGCCGCGTCGGCGCGTCACCTCGAGCTGCGCCCGCAGCGCACCGAGGTCGGTTGACGTGTTGGCCGTGTAACGCGGCAGCGGCAGGGTTCTCAGCAGCGGCTCGAGGCTCTTCGCGTCCAGCGCCGCCAGGTAGGCCTTGCCAACGGCGGTGGCATGCAGCGACACACTGGTGCCGATGCGCGACGACATGCGCACGGCGCTCGGGCTCTCCAGTTTTTCGATGTAGACCATGCTCGCGCCATTCGGCACAGCGAGGTGCACCGTCTCGCCGGTCAGGTCGCGCAGGCGCTTGAGTTCGTCCACCGCCACCAGGCGCAACTCCGACCGGCCCCAGCTGCGGCTGGCCAGCTGGATCAGGCGCGGGCCGAGTGCCAGGGTGTGCGTGCGCGGGTTTTCCACCAGCAGCCGCTCGGCCAGCAGACCGGCCACGATGCGGTGCACGGTGGGCCGCGGATATCCGCTGGCCCGCATCAGCGCCGTCACGTTCAGCGTCTCCGCGGCTTCACCCCAGTCGGCCACGAGTTGCAGCACGTGCATGAACTTCGAGAACGATGCGGTGCCCGCCACCTGGGCTTGGGCCGGCGTGACGCAGGCATCGGTGTCGGTGGTGGAAGGTGAAAGTGGCGTTGGCGGCATGGAAGACGTGAGGGGAGCAGAAGACTGATTATCCCCACGCCTCAACGAAGAAAAGTCTTCAGGACACCATGTAGCCGCCGTCGACCGGCAAGATCACGCCGGTCATGAACGCGGCGGCCGGCGTGCACAGGAACATGGCCGCACGGGCCACGTCGTCGGGCGTGCCCCAGCGGCCGAGCGGTGTGCGCGCGAGGATCGGGCCGGCGCGGGCCGGGTCGTCCTGCAAAGCCTGGGTGAGAGGCGTCGCGATCCAGCCCGGCGCCACGGCGTTCACACGGATGCCGTCGACCGCATAGGCGATGGCCAGCGACTTGGTGAGCTGCGCCACGCCGCCCTTGCTGGCCGCGTAGCCCGGCACCAGGCCGCCGCCGAAGAAGCTCAGCATCGACGCCGTGTTGACGATGCAGCCACGCCGGGCCTTGAGCTTGTCGCGGGTGGCGGTGCACACCCGCATGGTGCCGGTGAGGTTCACGGCCAGCACCTGCTCGAAGACTTCGAGGTCGTGCTCGGCACCGCGCTTGATGATGCCGGCGCAGTTGAAGACGATGTCGAGTTCGGCGATGTCGGCCAGGGCTTCGGCCAGGCTGTCCTTCGAGGTGACATCGGTCTGTTTGACTTGGACGGCGGCGTTGAGCGAGCCGTCGCCACCGCCAAGTCCGAGGGCGGTGACTTCGGCACCCAGGTCGGCGAGGTGGTTGGCAATGATGGCGCCGATGCCTTGGGTGGCGCCGGCGACGAGGGCGCGCTTGCCGTTGAAGAGGCCGGGTTGGTAGGTCATGGGATGAGGTTGTAGATGGAAGATGCGGGGCGGTACGGCACCGCCCTCACCCCTGCCCTCTCCCGCATGCGGCAGAGGGAGCAAGTCAGGCGTGAGGGCCTGCGGGCCGCCTCAGTTCTTGATGCCGAGCTTCGTGATCAAGCCCTTGAAATACGCGTCGTCCTTGGCCATCACCGCCTTGAACGCCACATCGTCGGCATACGCGAACCCGAGGTTCTGCTTGTCCAGCGTTTCGCGGAAGGCGGGTTCGCTCGATGCCGCCAGCGTGAGCTTCTTCAGATACGCCACGACGTCAGGCGGCGTGTTCTTCGGGGCCGCAATGCCGCGCCAGGTGCCGATGGTCAGGTCGATGTTGCGTTCCTTCAGCGTCGGCACCTTCTCGAAGCCCTTGACGCGCTGGTCGGCCATCACCGCCAGCATCTTCAGCTTGCCGGCCGCCACGTAGGTGGTGACTTCGGCCGGGCTCACGGCCACGGCGTCGATGTGCCCACCCAGCAGCGCCAGCACGGCCGGGCCCGCGCCCTGGAACGGCACGTGGTTGAACTTGGCGCCGGTCTTGTCTTCGAGCGCGGTGGCCGCGAGGTGCCAGATCGAGCCGTTGCCGGCATTGCCGACACTGATCTTGCCCGGTTCCTTCTTGGCGGCGGCCAGGTATTCCTCGATGGTGTTCCATGGCGCTTCGGCGCGCACGGTGATGGCGGCCTGGTCGGCGTTCAGCCGGGCGATGGGCTGCAGGTCGTCGTAGGTGAACTTGCCAATGCCCATGTGCGGCAGCGTGGTCAGCTCCACCGTGACCACGGCGAGGCGGTAGCCGTCTGGCTTGGCATTGATCACGTCCTGCCAGCCGATGGCGCCGCTGGCACCGGGCTTGTTGACGATGATCATGCTTTGCGGCATGTGCTTGCGGGTCGCGTCGGCGAACGAACGGGCCAGCGCATCGGTGCCGCCACCGGGCTGGAACGGCACCACCAGCTCGATCGGGTGGTTCGGGAAATCGGCCTGGGCATGCACGGCGCCAGCGCCGAGCGCCAGCAGCGCGGCCAAGGCGGTAAAGCAGCGGCGTGAGGTGTTGATGTTCATGGTGAAGTCTCTTTTCTCGTTGGTGTGGTTGAAGGGGCGAATTCTGACGGAGAAAGGCTCAGTACGTGGCGCGACCGCCGGACAGGTCGAACACCGCGCCGGTGTTGAAACTGCACGAGCCCGAACACAGCCAGGCCACCATCGCGGCGACCTCGTTCGGCTCGCCCAGGCGCTGCATCGGGCTCTTGTCGATCATGGTCTGCACATGGGCCGGCGACATCTGCTCGAGGATGGCCGTGCGCACCGCGGCCGGCGCAATCGCGTTGACCAGGATGCCCGTGGTCGCCAGCTCCTTGCCGAGCGACTTGGTCAGCGCCAGCACGCCCGCCTTGGCCGCGCTGTAGGCCGACGCATTCGGCGTGCCCTCCTTGCCGGCCAGCGAGGCGATGTTGACGATGCGGCCCTGCCCTGCCTGGCGCATCAACGGCACCACGGCCCGGCACACGTTGTAGACGCCGACCAGGTTCACGTCGACGATGCGGGTCCAGGCGGCGGGGTCGTAGGCGTCGAGCGGCACCGTGGGCCCGGCGAAACCGGCGCTGTTGACAAGGAAGTCGATGCCGCCCCAACGTGCGGCGGTGTCGAAGGCAGCCTTGTCGACCCCCGCGCGGTCGGTGACATCGACCTTGAACGCGGTGCCCGCGGCATTGCCGGCGCCCAGGTCCCATACCACGACGGTGGCGCCAGCCTCGCGCAGTTGGCGCCCGGCCTCGGCGCCGATGCCGCTCGCGCCGCCGGTGACGACGGCAACCTTGCCCGCAAAGTCGTAGTGTGCTTTTGCGTAAGCCATGGCGCGTTCAGCGGATGAACTGGTTGGTGTAGTCGGAGCCCAGGCCGACGTTCTCGAAGTGCTTGCGGCACATGTCGATCTTGGTGAACACGTGCTCATAGCCCATGCCCTTGCCGAACGGGTCGGTGTAGTACATGACGCCATTGACCTGGAAGTAGGTGATCATTCCCTCCACGTCCTCGGGCACGTAGAGCGTGTGGGTTTCACCCGGCGGCTCGAACACATAGCTGCCCTCGGTGGCCTCCCAGTCGTGCTCCAGATAGCGCCAGCGGCCCTTGAGCACGAAGCCGTGCACGGCCTGCGGATGGCGGTGCCGACTCAACACACCCGACTTGCGCACGCGCAGCAGGTTCATCCAGTAGCCCTGGCTGGCGTTCAGGCACAGCGGGCGAAACCACACGTTTTCGGCCTGCGGCACCCACAGGCGCTCGTCCAGCGGTATGGCATGTTGCACCACGATTTCCGGCAGCGCGTCTGGCGGATTCGGGTACTGATAGGGCGTCATCGGCTCCTGGTCAACTCGGTCTACGGGCATGGTGGGTTCGCGCTAGCGTCCATATTGTGGATGATTGTCCATATTATAGATATCGACCGAGCCCTGCCCATTCAGGGATAACCCTGAATCCCGCCATCAGACGCAAAAAAACCCGCAGCCCTTTCGGACTGCGGGGTCTGGTCGACTTTGCGTCAACTTTGCGCTGCGTTACCTCTTGCTAGTCGGCCCACACCACCAGGCCGCTCCAGGCCGTGGCCAGCACGACGATACCGAAGGCGATGCGGTACCAGGCGAAAGGCACGAAGCTGTGGCTCGAGATGTAGCGCAGCAGCCAGCGCACGCAGAACCAGGCGCTGATGAACGAGAACACCAGGCCCACCACGAACATCGGCAGGTCGGCCATCGACAGCAGCGCACGCTCCTTGTAGAGGCTGTAGACGCCCGCGCCGATCAGCGTCGGGATGGCCAGGAAGAACGAGAAATCAGTGGCCGCCTGGCGCGACAGGCCCAGCA
>JAQGMQ010000423.1 GCA_028292305.1 Rhodoferax sp. | reverse complement strand
GTGCAGCGCTTCGCCAACGACATGCTGCGCATCGCCGCCCGCAAGCAGACCGCCGCGCCGCGGGCCACGCTGGGCACCGCGCCGATCAAGGAGCAGGTGATCCACTTCATCAACAAGAAGATGCCGGGCAACCTGCCCAAGAAGACAGCCCGCGCGCTGCTCGACATCGAGGACAAGGACTACGTGCCGATCATCCGCAACCCCAAGGCCACCACGGCCGAGACGGAAGCGGTGTTCTATTTCCCCGGCTGCGGCTCCGAGCGGCTGTTCAGCCAGGTGGGGCTGGCCACGCAGGCGATGCTCTGGCATGCCGGCGTGCAGACGGTGCTGCCGCCGGGTTACCTGTGCTGCGGTTATCCGCAAAAGGGCAGCGGGCAGTTCGACAAGGCCGAGAAGGTCATCACCGACAACCGCGTGCTCTTCCACCGCGTGGCCAACACGCTGAACTACCTGGACATCAAGACCGTGGTGGTGAGCTGCGGCACCTGCTACGACCAGCTGCAGGGTTATGAGTTCGACAAGATCTTCCCCGGCTGCCGCATCATCGACATCCACGAGTACCTGCTGGAGAAGGGCATCACGCTCGGCGCCGCGTCGGGCGGTGGCTATCTGTACCACGACCCCTGCCACACGCCGATGAAGCTGCAGGAGCCGATGAAGACCGTGAAGGCCTTGCTCGGCGACAACGTGCTCAAGAGTGAGCGCTGCTGCGGCGAATCCGGTACCTTGGGCGTGACGCGGCCCGACATCTCCACGCAGATCCGCTTCCGCAAGGAAGAAGAGCTGCGCAAGGACGAAGCCAAGTTGCGCGATACGGGCAAGGTGGCCGCCGACGCCAACGTGAAGATCCTCACCAGCTGCCCAAGCTGCCTGCAGGGCCTGAGCCGCTACACCGACGACCTGAAGACCGGCCTGCTGGAAGCCGACTACATCGTGGTCGAGATGGCCAACCAGATCCTCGGCGACCAGTGGCTGCCGACGTATGTGGCCGCTGCCAATAACGGCGGCATCGAGCGGGTGCTGGTATGAGCGCCGCGCCGGGCCGCCGCAAGCAAGCTCGCACCCCCGCAGGGGGCAGTGAGGACATGCAATGCCGAACATGGGGGCTACGCTGATGGCGGGGCTGAAAGCGGGCGCGCCTACGCCGACGGCGATCACGGTACATGGCCAGTCGCGGGTGCTCGAAGTCGGCTTTTCCGATGGCGCCAGCTTCCGCATTCCCTTCGAGCTGATGCGCATCTATTCGCCGTCGGCCGAAGTTCAGGGCCACGGTGCCGGCCAGGAAATCCTGCAGACCGGCATGCGCGACGTGACGCTCGAAGGGCTGGACCCGGTCGGCAACTACGCCGTGCAGCCCGCGTTCTCGGACGGCCACAACACCGGCATCTTCACCTGGGACTACCTGTACTTCCTTGGCTCGCAAGAAGAAAAGCTGTGGGCCGACTACGCCGCCCGGCTGGCTGTCGCCGGCGTGGACCGGGACGCGCCGATGCCCGCCAAAGGCGGCGCGGGATGCGCCAGCCATTGAGCTTTAGCGGCTGCGTTTCCCTGGAAATTCGTTCAACCTTCAAGGCCGCAATGCCCTGCCCGCAGGCAGGGTTGACGCTGGAGCACCGGGCCTTCTTGATCTAGTATACAAACCATGGCATCTACCCATTTTGGCTTTCAATCGGTTGAGGAAACCGACAAGGCACGCCACGTGCGCGGCGTGTTCGATTCCGTTGCGCCCAAGTACGACCTGATGAACGACCTCATGTCGATGGGCCTGCACCGCGCCTGGAAGGCCTACACCGTGCTGGTGGCCAACGTGCGCGAAGGCGCGCAGGTGCTCGACATCGCCGGCGGCACCGGCGACCTGGCCATGGCCTTCGCCAAGAAGGCCGGAGCCACTGGCCGCGTGGTCCATACCGACATCAACGAGGCCATGTTGCGCACCGGCCGCGACCGCCTGCTGGACGCCGGCGTGGTGTTGCCCACCATGGTCTGCGACGCCGAAAAGCTGCCGTTCGAAACCGGTTCGTTCGACGTGGTCAGCGTAGCCTTCGGCCTGCGCAACATGACCCACAAGGACGTGGCCCTGGCCGAGATGAACCGGGTGCTGAAGCCCGGCGGCAAGCTGCTGGTGCTCGAATTCTCCAAGGTCGCCAAGCCGCTTGAAAAGGCCTACGACTGGTATTCGTTCAAGGTGCTGCCGCGCCTGGGCAAGCTGGTGGCGGGCGACGACAGCAGCTACCGCTACCTGGCCGAGTCGATCCGCGTGCACCCGGGCCAGCAGGAATTGAAGGCGCTGATGAA
The DNA here is from genome assembly GCA_028292305.1 of Rhodoferax sp. GTDB lineage: Bacteria > Pseudomonadota > Gammaproteobacteria > Burkholderiales > Burkholderiaceae_C > Rhodoferax_B. Next base: position 5,374 of record JAQGMQ010000423.1, on the reverse strand, counting down.
GACCGCCGGCTTCGGCCATGTCGACTTCCACAACCTGACCGGCGGCATGGTGGCTCTGCACGTCGGAATCAAGTGCTGAAACCCCTACCCGTGCCAAGCCATTGAAGCGGCGCTGTAAATTGAGCCAAACGGTCCCATATGGTTAAGAGTAAATTTCTGGAGGCACTATGAAAATCTGGGCAATCATTCTCACCGCCACGCTGGCGCTGACCACGGTGCTCGACGCCGATGCGGCGCGCCGCTTGGGCGGCGGCAAGTCGTTCGGCCGCCAGTCCAACAACGTCACGCAGCGCGAAGCCGCACCGACCGCCCCTGCGGCGCCGGCGCAGAACAACGCGGCAGCGGCACGTCCGAACACACCGGCTGCAGCGCCCGCCGCCGTCGCGCCGAAGCGGCCTTGGGGGGCGATGCTCGGCGGCTTGGCCGCGGGCCTGGGCCTGGCCTGGCTGGCGAATTCGCTGGGCATGGGCGCGGCCTTCGGCCAGTTCATGTTGATCGCGCTGCTGGTGCTGGTGGCCATGGTCGCCTTCGGCTGGTTCATGCGCCGCAAGTCGGCGGGCATGCCCCAGCGCAACAGCCCCTATGCATTTCAGGGCGCTGGCGCAGGCGCCGGTTCCGACGCAGCCCTGGGCACGTCCACCTACCGGCCCGAGAACGTGGGCAACGACGCCTCGGCGCGCCCCTGGGAACGCAACAGCCAGGCCGCGGCCTTTGAAGCATCGTCCGGTGTGGCCGGTGCAGGCACCGTCGGGGCCGCCGGCGGCCTGGGCATCGGCTCGGCACTGGCGGGTTCGCAAACCTGGGGCGTGCCGGCCGGGTTCGACGAGCAGGGTTTCCTGCGCGCCGCCAAAAACAACTTCATCACCCTGCAATCCGCCTGGGACGGCGCCGACATCAGCTCGCTGCGGTCGATGATGACCGACGACATGCTGAAGGAAATCCAGTCGCAGCTCACCGAACGCGAAGCCCACACCGGCGGCCCGACCAACAAGACCGACGTGGTCATGCTGGAGGCCAAGCTGCTCGGCATCGAGGACCTTGGCGACGACTACATGGCCAGTGTCGAGTTCTCCGGCATGATCCGCGAAGAGCCCTCGGCGGGCCCGAGCCCATTCCGCGAAGTGTGGAACATGACCAAGCCCAAGAGCGGCCAGAGCGGCTGGCTGGTGGCAGGCGTGCAGGCGCTGCAATGATCCAATAGCCGCACACCCCATGCTGTGTGTCGGGCGCGCTGAGAAAGCCCGAGGAAAGCGGGAATAATGGGGACTATGGCAACACCACAGTCCCCATTTCCTTTTGTGTCGGATCTTTTGGCCCAGCTGGGCCGGCTCGGATCCCATCTGCAGCCACCGGCCTGGGTGGTCGACGAAGTCCAGCACCGAGTCGTCCTACTGCTGAACCATGTGCTGATGCAGGAGCCCGAGGCCACCGCCCGGCTGGCCCGGCAAAAGGGGCGCGTGGTGCTGCTGCAATGGCGCGGCATCCGGCTGTCGCTGGTGGCCACGCCGGCCGGTCTGCTCGACCTGGCCACGCCCGACGATCACCCCGATCTGACGCTCACTGTCACCGAGGAATCGCCTCTTCAGCTGGTGCAGGCCGCCATGCGTGGCGACAAGCCCAACGTGCGCATTGCCGGTGACGTGCAACTCGCCGCCGAGGTGAACTGGCTGGTCGACAACGTGCGCTGGGACCTCGAAGAAGATCTGTCGCGCATCGTCGGTGACCCGGTGGCGCACACCATCGGCCAGGTCGCGCGTTCGGTGGCGCAGACGCTGCGCCGGTTCGTCGGCCCGCGCGGGTCCGGCGACACCCCCGGCCAGCCAGCCAGCCAAGACACCAGCCAGGCCGACAAGGCCGCTCCATGAGCCGTTTGTTCCGCGGCGTCTTCATTGTCTGGATCGTTCTTCGTTATGGGCTGGATGAACTGGTACTGACCAGTTTCCAGAAGCCCTGGCTGCGCGTGCTGGCGCGCATCCTGACGTTCGGTCGACGGCTCGATGCGCCACGCGGTCGCCGCCTGCGCGAAGCGCTCGAACGCCTGGGGCCGATCTTCGTCAAATTCGGCCAGGTACTGTCGACCCGGCGCGACCTGCTGCCGGTCGACATCGCCGTGGAGCTGGCCCTGCTGCAGGACCGCGTACCGCCGTTCCCGTCGCACGTGGCGGTGGCCACCATCGAACGCGCGTTCCGCCGCAAGCTCGCGGACATCTTCGTGAGCTTCGAGCAGACACCGGTGGCCAGTGCGTCCATCGCCCAGGTGCACTTCGCGGTGCTGAAGGACCGCGGCGGTCGCCACCGCGACGTGGCGGTCAAGGTGCTGCGCCCCGGCATGTTGCCAGCCATCGAAAGCGATCTCGGCCTGATGCGCACCATGGCCCGCTGGGTGCAGAACCTGTCGGCCGACGCCAAGCGGCTGAAGCCGATGGAAGTGGTGGCCGAGTTCGACAAATACCTGCATGACGAGCTCGACCTGGTGCGCGAAGCTTCCAGCGCCGCGCAGCTGCGCCGCAACATGGACGGGCTGAATCTGGTGCTGATCCCCGAGATGTTCTGGGACTTCTGCGCCACCGAGGTCATCGTGATGGAGCGCATGGTCGGCATCCCGATCAGCCAGACGGAGCGGCTGCGCGCGGCCGGCGTCGACTTCTCGCAACTGGCTCGCGACGGCGTGACCATCTTCTTCACCCAGGTGTTTCGCGACGGCTTCTTCCACGCCGACATGCACCCGGGCAACATCCAGATCAGCGTCGAGCCGGCCACGTTCGGCCGCTACATCTCGCTCGATTTCGGCATCGTCGGCACGCTCACCGAATTCGACAAGGAATACCTGGCGCAGAATTTCACGGCCTTCTTCCGTCGCGACTACAAACGTGTGGCCGAGCTGCACATCGAATCCGGCTGGGTGCCGGCGAACACCCGCGTCGACGAACTGGAGGCCGCCATCCGCGCCGTCTGCGAGCCTTATTTCGACCGGCCGCTGAAAGAAATTTCGCTGGGCATGGTGCTGATGCGGCTGTTCCAGACCTCGCGGCGCTTCCATGTGGAGATCCAGCCGCAACTGGTGCTGCTGCAGAAAACCCTGCTCAACATCGAAGGCCTGGGCCGCGAGCTCGACCCGGAACTCGACCTGTGGCACACCGCCAAGCCCTTTCTGGAAAAGTGGATGCTCGAGCAGATCGGCCCGCACGCCTTGTTCAAGCAGCTGCGCGACGAGGCCCCGCGTTACGCCAAGATCCTGCCCGAGCTGCCGCGCCTGCTGGTCGACTTCCTGCGCCACGGCGGCGCCGATGGCCGCGCCGGCCAGCAGCACCGCCGCCAGCTCGAAGACCTGCTGCAGGAGCAGAAGCGCACCAACCGCATCCTGCAAAGCGTGCTCTACGGCGGCATCGGCTTTGCGCTCGGGCTGCTGGTGATGCGGCTGATGTTCAACAACCAGTTCATGTTCTGAGGCGAGGGCCGGCTTCGAACCCATTCGGGTCGCCCGGGAATGGCCGGTTTTCGCTGGGCGGTCGCACACCGGCGCGCCTTATAATTGAAGGCTTTGCAACCTCACCAGAGCCTTTCACGCCATGCCTATCTACGCTTATAAATGCGAGTCCTGCGGGCACAGCAAGGACGTCCTGCAAAAAATGTCGGATGCCCCGTTGACCGTCTGCCCCAACTGCGGCGCGCCTGCTTTCAAGAAGCAGGTCACGGCCGCGGGCTTTCAGCTCAAGGGTTCCGGCTGGTACGTGACCGATTTCAAGAACGGTGCCGGCAAGTCCGCGCCCGCGCCTGCCACGGGTGAATCCGGCGCCACCGATGTCGCCAAGCCCGGTGCCGATGCGCCCGCCAAGTCCGGCGACACGGCCGCGGCGCCTGCTCCCGCCGCACCTGCCGCCAAGACCGAATCCGCCGCTTCTCCCGCCCCTGCTCCTGCCGCACCGCGGTCGGCCGACTGAGCCTGATGATGGGTGCTGTGCGCAAATGGCTGTTGTCGGGCCTGCTGGTCATCGTGCCGGTGGCCATCACCATCTGGGTGTTGCAGTGGGTGATCGGCCTGTTGGACAAGACCCTGCTGATCCTGCCCGGGCAATGGCAACCCAAGGTGCTGCTCGGGGTCGACATTCCCGGCTTCGGCGTGCTGCTGGCGCTGGCGATCCTGCTGGTGGTGGGCGCCGCCGCCAGCAATTTCTTCGGCCGCAAGCTGGTCGACTGGTGGAACCGCCTGCTGCACCGCATTCCGATCGTGCGTTCCATCTATTCAGGTGTGAAGCAGGTGTCCGACACCTTGTTTTCCGAAAACGGCAATGCGTTCCGCAAGGCCGTGCTGGTGCAGTGGCCGCGTGAAGGCGCCTGGACCATTGCCTTCGTCACCGGCGTGCCGCGCGGCGACACCGCCAACTACCTGCTGGGCGACTACCTCAGCGTGTATGTGCCCACCACGCCCAACCCCACCGGCGGCTACTTCATCATGCTGAAGTCCGCCGACTGTATCGAGCTGAAGATGAGCGTGGACGATGCGCTCAAGTACATCGTCTCCATGGGTGTGGTCGCACCCGGCATGCCTGTGGCTGCCACGACCAAGCTGCCGACGGCCTAGGCCGGCAGGTCAGTTTCATTGCACGGCGGCCGCGGTCGCCCCTTCCCGTCAACCCACGCGCCCCGCGGCGCCACCTGAAAACAACCGCCATGTCCTCCTCTCTCATGCGTACCACCTACTGCGGTCTCGTCACCGAAGCCCTGCTGGGCCAAACCGTCACCTTGTGCGGCTGGGTCAACCGCCGCCGCGACCACGGCGGCGTGATCTTCGTCGACCTGCGCGACCGCGAAGGTTATGTGCAGGTGGTGTGCGACCCGGACCGCGCCGACATGTTCGCCGTCTCCGAGAGCCTGCGCAACGAGTTCTGCGTGCAGGTCACGGGCCTGGTGCGCGCGCGCCCCGAAGGCACGGTCAACGACACGCTGAAGAGAGGCAAGATCGAAGTGTTGTGCCACGAACTGGAGGTGCTGAACCCGTCGGTCACGCCGCCGTTCCTGCTGGACGACGACAACCTGTCTGAAACCACCCGCCTCACGCACCGCGTGCTGGACCTGCGCCGTCCGTACATGCAGACCAACCTGATGCTGCGTTACCGCGTGTCGATGGAAGTGCGCAAGTTTCTCGACGCGCTCGGCTTCATCGACATCGAGACCCCGATGCTGGGCAAGTCCACGCCCGAAGGCGCGCGCGACTACCTGGTGCCGAGCCGGGTGCATGAAGGCACGTTCTTCGCGCTGCCGCAAAGCCCGCAGCTTTTCAAGCAGTTGCTGATGGTGGCCGGCTTCGACCGCTACTACCAGATCACCAAGTGCTTCCGCGACGAGGACCTGCGCGCCGACCGCCAGCCCGAGT
>JAQGMQ010000367.1 GCA_028292305.1 Rhodoferax sp. | reverse complement strand
ACCCACGCGTGACCGGCGACGTCGGCAAGGCTGGCGTGGCGATTGATTCGGTCGAGGACATGAAGATTTTGTTTGACCAGATCCCGCTGGACAAGGTCAGCGTGTCCATGACGATGAACGGTGCCGTGCTGCCGGTGCTGGCCGGCTACGTGGTGGCCGCCGAAGAGCAGGGCGTGACGCAAGACCTGCTCAGCGGCACCATCCAGAACGACGTGCTCAAAGAGTTCATGGTGCGCAACACCTACATCTACCCGCCCGCGCCCAGCATGCGCATCATCGGCGACATCATCGAATACACGGCGCAGAAGATGCCGAAGTTCAACTCCATCAGCATCAGCGGCTACCACATGCAGGAGGCCGGCGCGAACCAGGCGCTGGAGCTGGCCTTCACCCTGGCCGACGGCAAGGAATACGTGAAGACCGCCACCGCCAAGGGCATGGATGTGGACGAGTTCGCCGGCCGGCTCAGCTTCTTCTGGGCCATCGGCATGAACTTCTACCTTGAAGTGGCCAAGATGCGCGCGGCGCGCCTGCTGTGGTGCCGCATCATGAAGGGCTTCGACGCCAAGAAGGCCAAGAGCCTGATGCTCCGCACCCACTGCCAGACCAGTGGCTGGAGCCTGACCGAGCAGGACCCCTACAACAACGTGGTGCGCACCACCATTGAAGCCATGGCGGCGGTGTTCGGCGGCACGCAGAGCCTGCACACAAACAGCTTCGACGAAGCCATCGCCCTGCCCACCGAGTTCAGCGCGCGCATCGCCCGCAATACCCAGCTCATCATCCAGGAAGAGACCCACATCACCAGCGTGATCGACCCCTGGGCCGGCAGCTACATGATGGAGAAACTCACCCAGGACATGGCCGATGCGGCCTGGACCATCATCGAGGAAGTCGACGCCATGGGCGGCATGACCAAGGCCGTGGACAGCGGCTGGGCCAAGCTCAAGATCGAAGCCGCCGCGGCCGAGAAACAGGCCCGCATCGACAGCGGCCGCGACGTGATCGTGGGTGTCAACAAATACAAGCTGAAGACCGAAGACGCCATCGAGTCGCGCGACATCGACAACGTGGCCGTGCGCGACGGGCAGATCGCGCGCTTGAATGCCATCAAGGCCAAGCGCGACACGGCGGCGGTACAGGCCGCGCTGGATGCGCTCACGGCCGCGGCCGAAAGCGGCACCGGCAACCTGCTCGACCTGAGCATCCAGGCCATGCGCCACCGCGCCACCGTCGGCGAGGTGTCCGACGCGCTCGAAAAAGTCTACGGGCGCCACCGCGCCGACACACAGAAGGTGACCGGCGTGTACGCTGCCGCCTATGACTCGGCCGAAGGCTGGGAAACCCTGAAGGCAGAGATCGCCGCCTTCGCCGAGGACCAGGGCCGACGTCCCCGGGTGATGATTTCCAAGCTCGGCCAGGACGGCCACGACCGTGGTGCCAAGGTGGTGGCTACGGCCTTCGCCGACCTCGGCTTCGACGTCGACATGGGCCCGCTGTTCCAGACCCCCGAGGAATGCGCGCGCCAGGCCATTGAAAACGACGTGCACGCGGTCGGCGTGAGCACGCTGGCGGCCGGGCACAAGACGCTGGTGCCGGCCATCATCGACGAGTTGAAGAAGCAGGGCGCGGACGACATCATCGTCTTCGTCGGCGGGGTGATTCCGCGGCAGGACTATGAGATGTTGTACGAGGCGGGCGTGAAGGGCATTTACGGGCCGGGCACGCCGATCCCGGCGAGTGCGAAGGATGTGCTGGAGCAGATTCGCAAGGCCGTGGCGGATTGATCCGCCAGACTTCAGGCAGACTCGATTCATGCAAATCCCCGACATCCGCTGGCAGCAGCGCCTCGACAATTTTCTCCGCGCGCTGAAGCAGCTCCAGTCCGCGGTAACGCTGCATGCACAGCGCCCACTTTCCGATCTGGAGCAGCAGGGCATGGTCCAGGCGTTCGAGTTCACGCATGAGCTGGCCTGGAACGTCATGAAGGACTATTTTTTCTACCAGGGTGCGAGCCAGATCACCGGCTCGCGCGATGCGACGCGGCAGGCGTTTGCCATTGGGCTGGTTGACGATGGTGAGGGCTGGATGGAGATGATCCAAAGCCGCAACCAGTCTTCGAACACCTACAACCAGGCAACCGCACTGGCGCTGGTCGAGCGCATCACGCAGCGTTATACCGCGCTGTTCGGGGCGTTCGGCGAAAAGATGGAAAGCCTGCGCGGTGCCTGAGACAGCTGCCAGATTTGGCTTGCCCGCGGCGAGTGTGTCGGCCTTGTGTGCCGTGCTTGAACGGCATCCGGGCGTCGAAGCCGCGCGCATTTACGGCTCGCGTGCCAATGGCAGCTACCGGCCCGGCTCGGACATCGATTCGACGCTGTTCGGAAGCAGGCTGACGTCTGGCGATCTGCTCTGGATCGAAGTTGAAATAGAGGCGCTCGGCTTGCCGTATCAGGTTGATCTGTCGCTGTACGATCAGATCGACGACCCTGCGGTCCGTGATTACATCGAGCGCATCGGACAGGTCTTTTTTAAGGCCGTTGGGCCATAAACATGCGGCCTTTTCTTGTGTATCTGTTGCATTGCGTCGATGGCACGTATTACTGCGGGCATACCGACGATATTGAAGCGCGAATGCAGCAGCACGAGGTTTCGTCGGAGGGATATCTCGCGACACGCAAGCCCTTCTCGGTGGTGTGGCAAGGTGAATTCGAAACACGTGAGGGTGCGTTGGGGTTTGAGCAGCGAGTGAAGGGATGGTCGCGGGCGAAGAAGGAAGCATTGATCGCCGGGGACTGGGAGGGGATCAAGGGGTTGGCGCGGGGTCGGTCACGAACGCCTGCCGCGTTCGTTGGTGCTGAGCCTGCCTCCGCCTCGGTTCGTGCTGGGCTTGCCTCTCTCTCCGTTCGTGCAGAGCCTGCCTCCCCCTCCGTTCGTGCTCAGCCCGTTTCTCCCACCGTTCGTGCTGAGCCCGTCGAAGCATCTGCACTAAGCCTTTCGACGGGCTCAGGGCGAACGGGGGAGGGTAGACCCGCCCTGACGCCCACCCTACCCCCCACCGTTCGTGCAGAGCTTGTCGAAGCATCCGCACCAGGCCCTTCGACGGGCTCAGGGCGAACGGGGGAGGAGACACCCGCCCTGACGCCCAGCCTACCCCCCACCGTTCGTGCTGAGCCCGTCGAAGCATCCCCCCTCATCGACACAATCCTCCACGGCGCCCCCCAGCA